>NZ_JCAQHY010000154.1:0-62998 GCF_059621045.1 Vagococcus sp. WN80Y | reverse complement strand
GTTGGTGTATAATAGTCATAGAGAACACTCCTTTTTGATTCTGTTGGCTTGCACTTACATTATATCAAAAATGGGGAGGTTCTCTTTTTTTAGTTGATTTAATCCCTTATGCCGTAAGGCATTGGAATTATGAAATTGATTCGATTGGTTGAAAAGTTGTTTTATGGAAGTTGTTTATTGTTACATATATATTGTAAGGGCTGGAAGAGAGAGTTAGAAACAAAAGGAGTATAAAAAAGACCTGCAATGTGTTATGGGTACAGGACTTATGTGTGGGCAAGATTATTAAGAGTATACCAGCGCAAAATATACTTAAGCCACGATTCAAATTTTTATAAAATAGGAAATTGGATTTGCGAAGGGGCAAAAATAGACAATTTAAAAAGGACTTGTGTATTTCAAGTCCTTAAGTTTAGCCATAGAGTTATCAGTTTCTTCTATTGAATTATTATTTATTGAATAGTGTTTTATGAATCCCTAGCTTTTGGGTGAGTCCTGTTTATTTAGCCGTAGAATTCTCAATTTCTTCTATTAATTTATTTTCTGGTAAATAGTGTTTTATGGAACCCTAGCTAATCTTGGATGTCGTTATTTTTTGTATAGTGATTTAAGAAATAAATCAATGTTTGTAACTCATTTGTTAAATCAATGCTTTGCACTTGCACATCATTCGGGGTTGACAAACGAACTGGAGTAAAGTTCATAATCCCTTTAATCCCTGCTTTAATCAACAGATTAGCTGTATCTTGAGCGGCATTTGCAGGAATTGCCATAATAGCTATTTCGATCTGCTGCTGTTTAATTTGTTCTTCCATATCACTCATTGGATAAACTGGAATCCCATCAACAATTCGGCCAACTAATTCTTCTTTTACATCAAATGCTGCACTAATTCTAATATTGTTATTTTGGTGGAAACCATAATTTAATAACGCATTACCTAAATTACCAACACCGACCAACACCACATTAGTCAAACGATCTTCACTTAAAGTTTTGGCAAAGAAATCCAACAAACTTTGAACATCATAGCCATAACCTCGCTTGCCTAACTCACCAAAATAAGAAAAGTCACGACGAATTGTCGCGCTATCAACTTTAACGGCCTCACTCAACTCAGTTGATGATACCTTAGTTTTCCCTGAATCTAACAATACTTTCAAATAACGATAATACAGCGGCAAACGCTTCGCTGTTGCTTTTGGTATTACTTGGTTTTTCATAAAAATTCTCATTCCTCCTAATTAGTAATCCGTTCTTTCAACGATACTTATGATAAATTGCATCTAACTTTCACTTGCTCTTGAACAGTGCTAAACAAGAGTCTGGATAAAAGGCAATTGCTTTTATTATTGATTTCCCATTATTATAATACCAGTATCTGATAGATAAAAGCAATTTTTCTGTTTGATATTGTGAAAAATTTTCTTGATAATAGGTTTGTTTTCGATAATTTTTCACAAGAAAAGATAAGTATGATAGACTAGTACTATACTTAAGCAAGCGAGGGAAACAACCATGATTTTATTACAAGCTAATCAAGTTGCCCGTCATTTTGGAGCGGACACATTGTTTAAACACATACATTTAGAAATTCAAGATCGGAGCCGAATTGCCTTAGTTGGCAGAAACGGCGCAGGGAAATCAACCTTATTAAAAATAATCGCTGGAATTGATGAGCCTGATGAAGGGAATATTTCAAAAACAAAGCAGCTGACAATTGGTTATTTAGATCAACATACCGGCTTTAATAGTGATAAAACTATTTGGAGCGAGATGCTATCTGCTTACGATGCCTTACTTACAATGGAAGGTCGTATACGTGAGTTAGAGCATCAAATCGGACAACCAGATTTGATGGCAGACGAAACTACCTATCAGCGATTGTTAGCTGAATACGATCAATTACAACACAACTTTAACGAACAAAATGGTTATGGTTATGAAGCAGAAATGAAGGCTGTTCTAAACGGTTTCCATTTTGATGAAAGTTTTTATGAACGGCCCGTTAATAGCCTATCGGGAGGTCAAAAGACACGGCTTACTCTAGCAAAACTATTGCTTGAAAGTCCTGATTTACTTATTCTCGATGAACCAACTAACCACCTAGATATTGAAACATTAGCTTGGCTAGAAAACTATCTGCAAGGCTATAGGGGCGCTCTTCTAATTGTTTCTCATGATCGCTACTTCCTTGATAAAATAGTGACAGAAGTTTATGAATTAAGTCGGCAAAAAATGACGCATTATAAAGGTAACTACACTCGTTACTTAGAATTAAAAGAAGAACAACTAGCCCAAGACTGGAAGGCCTTCGATAAGCAACAAACTGAAATAAATAAATTAGAAGATTTCGTTGCCCGTAACTTAGTTCGTGCTAGCACAACAAAACGTGCTCAAAGTCGTCGGAAACAACTTGAAAAAATTGAGCGACTAGATAAACCGACTGGTGATGAAAAGTCGGCACGTTTTCTATTTAGTAGCGAACGCGAATCTGGAAATGTCGTGATTCATTTAGAAAATGCAGCGATTGGCTATGGAGATACTATTTTATCCGAGCCCGTTACTCTAGACATTCGTAAACGTGAAGCAATTGCGTTAGTTGGACCAAATGGCGTTGGAAAATCTACTCTTCTAAAATCTCTCATTAAGGAAATTCCTTTTATCAAGGGTGAAGCCACATTAGGAACAAATGTCTCAATCGGCTACTACGATCAAGAACAAGCTAACTTGCGCTCAACTAAAACCGTCTTACAAGAATTGTGGGACGAGCATCCTACCACTCCGGAAAAGGATGTTCGTTCAGTTTTAGGAAGCTTCCTTTTTTCTGGTGAAGATGTTGAAAAAACTGTCCCACTACTTAGTGGCGGTGAAAAAGCACGTCTTGCTTTAGCTAAATTATCCATGAACAAGGAAAATTTTTTGATACTAGATGAACCTACCAACCATCTAGATATTGATAGTAAAGAAGTTTTAGAGCATGCATTGATCGAGTTTGATGGTACCATCTTATTTGTCTCTCATGACCGTTACTTTATCAATCGCATTGCTACTAAAGTAGTCGAATTATCAGCAATCGGTAGTAAACTTTATTTAGGTGACTATGACTATTACTTGGAAAAAAAATTAGAAGAGGTAGAAATTGCTGCTTTGAAATCAGCAGAAGCCAGTGAGATAACAAAAAAAACAAATACACCCACTGCTCGTAATCAATTTCAACAATCAAAAGATGAGCAACGTGCTGTTCGTAGTTTATCGAGAAAAGTTGAACAGCTTGAACAACAATTACTAGAGATTGAGGAACAAATTGAAACTATTCACGTAGACATGACTAATCCAGATTATTTTGATGACCATCAAAAATTACTTGAACTTCAAACTACCATGACAACTCTCGAAACACAGCAAGAAAACATAATGAATGAATGGGAATCGCTTAGTTTAGAATTAGAATCAAAACAGAACTAAACAAATCTTTTTAACTTTTAAAGAGTGAAGGAAACATTAATGATTGTTTCTTTCACTCTTTTTTCTATTTGTAACTAACAGCCGTTCTTGATCCTCTCTTAAGACTTTTTTTAAAGCTTTTAGCTATCATAAGTGTAACGGCTACAAACTCTCTTAAAAACGCGCTAGGAAGGTAGTACCGAGCAGTCTGTGAGCCTATTCCTTTAGCAACTAACCCAACCTGCTTTGCAAACAAGCTACTGCGAAAAACATGGAAATTATTGCTAACAAAAACTGCTTCATAATCAAGCCTTTCTTTTTCAATCAAAATCTTACTAAAAAGCATATTTTCATAGGTATTGATTGCCTTATTTTCTATAATAATCTCCGAAGAATCAATTCCTTGCAAGACCAAATAATTTTTCATCGCTTCTGCTTCAGAAATTTTTTCATCCACTCCTTGTCCACCTGTCACGACAAACTTACTCTCTACTCCGTTTGAAAGCTGTTGATAATAGAGTTCTATTGCTCGATCAAGCCGGCTTTTTAATAAAGGAGTCACACGATTGTTAATCAAGCCACACCCCAAGACAATAATGTAGTCTGCTCGTTGGTCCTTAACAGCCCGTTGATTCAAATAAGCTACAACAAGAAAGATCATAAAGCTTAACAATAGCAGTAAAGATAAAAAATTAGCTGACAGTGTCAAGCCTTGTAGAACTGACATTTCTGTTTGATATGCTAAAACATTCGCGAAACTCACACCTAATAGAGCAACTCCAAGTAAAAATGACAAGCTGTTCCCCAAAGTTAGCGATTCTTTGCAAAGCATCGTGGTACCATTTAAAGCAAAGACCACACCAGCTGACAAAACGATAAATGGAGCTAAAACAATTGACAACGTAACACCCAATGGGACAATGACAATCCCAATCGATAAACTTAACATCAGCAATGAAGCTAACGCCATAGGACGTAGTTTATTTGCTTCAGCTAAAGCTGTCGGCTTCCTCACCTGCTTAATAAACCCAATCATCACCAAAGTATAAATTCCTCCAACAGTTACAAATGTCATCATTTTTCCTCATCTCCTTTATCTCTTATCTTAAGTATAGACGGAATACTAGATAAGCAACATCGAATCAACTTTCACTTTTAAGCTCTGACCTAACAAAATTGTCATATCATCACTTAATAATTTTAATTGTAAAAAAAGAAACAAACGTAGTTGCTTACGCTTGCTTCATCTCTAAATCCAGTCATTATCGACCTATTAATAATTTTTTACTGTTGTTCTAAACTAGATACTCTCTTCAATCAACTCATCGCTTAAACTATTTTTGATCATCTCGAACAATTTGTTGAATCTTTTGATACATCTCAGCTACTTCGGCTAAATCACGTGCATTAGCTCCACTAGCCAATGGATGTCCTCCACCGTGATGAGCCTTCGCCAATTCATTAATTGCGGGTCCTTTTGATCGTAAACGGACACGATAATAACCTTCAGGCTGCTCAACAAAAATCCCCCAAGCAATCACACTATCAACTTGCCCTGGCAAAGGAATCAACGCAGCAGTTTCAGCATCGGACACGCCATATTCTTCCAAAATACTATACGGTAGCAAAACCATGCCAGCTCCATGCTCATCAAGCTCCATTTGCTGTAACACGTACCCTGATAATTTAGCAACATTTAGGGTCGTATCATTAATGTAACGGTTTAAGCGTGGTGCATCAAAATTAAAACGTGTCAATTTGGCTACTACCTCAAAAGTATGTGACGTAGTAGCAGGATACATAAAGCGACCGGTATCACCTACAATCCCGCCATACAACAAACGAGCCCCCTCATCGGTCATTGTCAATTCTTCTTTAAAAGCTTCATAAAAATCAGCAATCATCTCACTACAACTACTAGCCGTAGTATTTACCCACGAAAGATCTCCGTATGGTTCATCATTAGGATGATGATCAATTTTAATCAACTTATCTCCTAATTCATACCGATCATCACTGATTCTTGGTGCATTTGCGGTATCAGTCACTATCACCAACGCGCCTGAATAGCTCTCATCAGCCACGTGATCCATATCAGTCATGTACCCCAAATCATCAATAGGTCCCCCCACTTTGTAGATTTTCTTATCAGGAAAAGATGCTCTTAGCATCTCCACTAAACCACCCTGAGAGCCCAAAGCATCTGGATCTGGCCGTTGATGTCGCTGAACAATAATCGTGTCATATGCTTTAATCTCAGTTAAAATTTCTTGTGTAATACTCACTTAACGCACCTCTTTCCTTAAGTTTTCTCCATTAATTGGCAAATGACAATCGCCTTAGCAACAATCGCATTTTCCAAATAAACCTCAATATCTAACTTAGCCGACCGTCGGCCAATTTCCAGAACTCGTGGTCGAATATCCAACTCACTTTCAATTTGAATCAAACGAAAATAATGCAAATTAACTTGCTCAATCACCACATTACGCCGTTGATGAAGATACATCGTCCGTTGAGACACATTACTAATAATTTCACTCAGAACACCAAAGGAAATCGTTCCAACCGTACTAACCATCTGCGGTGTCACAGTAAAACCAAAATGAGCCTCGTCATTTTTAGTCGCACCTTCAATAGTAATAATCTCGCCCGAAATTTGATCAGAAATCGTGTTAGCCATTTGCGGTTGACGCTGTGCCAACTGCATTGCTTTCATCACGTCCTGCCGCGAAATAATGCCGATCAATGACAGATCATCTTCAACGACGGGCATCATTTCCAGTCCATCCCAAATCATTAAATGACCAACACTCGCCACGCTCATATGTTTTTTTACATTATTAGGGTCTTTCGTCATTACCTTATCAAGTGTTTGCGAATCATGCTTGCCTATTAAATCCTTTGCAGTAATAATCCCAAGAACTCGTCGGCTCTTATTTACTACAGGAAAACGGGTATGGTTAGTTTGATCTGATAACTCACGATAATCCGCAACAGTATCAGTCGTATATAAATAACTCGTCTTATCTAGAGAAGTAAAAATATCACCAACTAGCATAATATCTTTTTTGATTAATTGGTCACTCATTGCTCGATTAATCATCGTCGCAACTGTAAATGTGTCATACGACGTACTTAATATTGGTAAACCAACTTCATCAGCTAATGCTATAATTTCATCGCTAGTTTCTAACCCACCTGTAATTAAAACGGCCGCGCCTCTTTCCAGAGCTAAAATTTGTACTTCTTCACGATTCCCAACAATCATTAACGAACCAGGAGTAATATAGCGTTCCATAGCTCTTTCAGTCATTGCCCCAATGATAAACTTGGAAAGAACCTTTTCAAGTCCATTACGACCACCTAAAATATCCCCTTCAATTATTTTTACTACTTCTCCAAAGGTCAATTTTTCAAAATGACTTTTCATTTTTCTTTCAATACGAATTGTTCCCACACGTTGAATGGTAGAGACCAATCCCGTGTTCTCGGCCTCTTTTATCGCTCGATACGCCGTCCCTTCGCTAACGCTTAAGCTCTTAGCGATGCTACGCACTGAAATCCGCTCACCAACAGGTAACGTTTCAATATACGCTAAAATTTGATCATGCTTCGTAGCCATCTACTTATTCTCCTCTTAGGTAACCTTCATTTATGGACATTCAAACTGATTCATTAATAAAAAAACAGTCTCATATACTCATTATATACGTTTATGAGCGAAATAACAAAGACAACGCGTTAGAAAGTATAACAGTTTTCCATCCACCAGTAATACAGTTTTTCACAAAGTACGCTAACCTTAATAACTAACATTCATCCCTTACCTCTCTAAATAAGTCATTTCCAACAATTAGTTCTTAGTTTATCAACAAAAAATCTGTATCAAATTAATATATTTGATACAGGTTTTTTCATTGTCATATTTAATTAGTGACACGCTCATTTCGTTTACCTTTTACAAAGCGCCAACCAGTCATTCCTAAAGCCACTAAACAGATTATAAAGGAGACGAAGTAAGTAACTCCCATACCATAAATAAAGATGTCTGGACGATCAGTTAAATAAGTCGTTACCTTTTCACCCATCTTAGCAGTCATTGCACTATATAAAACTGTAGTAGACAACGAAATCCCGACGACCATGCCAAAATTACGAGCGAGTGAATTCAGACTACCTGCAATACCTAAATCCTCAACTGTCACACTACTCATCACAATTGTATTATTAGGCGCTTGAAAAAGAGCATTTCCAAGACCCATCAAAGCTGGTATTAGCATAAATAATCCCAGCGACGTTTCTGCTCCAACTAACATATAACTTATTTGTGAGATGGTTAGCAATACTAAACCGACCAGACATAAAATCATCGGTCCCACTTTATCTGATAATGCACCACTTATTGGTGCACCAACTACCATAACTAAAGGGAACACCATCATGATTAGGCCTGCTTTACTTGGAGTAAACCCACGTAAATTTTGTAAATAAAAAGGTAAGATAACATTTGCAAAAAAGTTACTCACAAAAATTAATGAAGCTGTTAATAAGCTCATCGTGAACATTTTATTCTTAAATATTGAGAAATGAACTAATGGATTATCCACACGTTTTTCAATTCGATAAAAAGCAATTAAGCTGATTAATGCAATTACCATCAACACCGCAATCAATACCTGTTTAAAACCAATCTCTTGTCCAATAAAAATACCACCAAAAAAACTCATAATGAAGATACCGAAAGTCACAAAACCCGCCACATCAATTTTTTTCCTCGAACGAACCGTGTCTTTCGGTAAAAAACGTTGACCAATCAAAATTGTAATTAGGCCAACTGGCACATTGATCCAAAAAATATAAGACCAATGAAGTTGATGCAAAATTAAACCACCAACTCCTGGACCAGTAATAGACCCCAAAGAAACAAATGAGCCCATTAAACCAAGTGCTTTTCCTCGTTCACTCATCGGAAACACTTCCGTAATAATGCCTGTTCCTGTCGCCATCGTCATACTTGCACCGATAGCCTGAATGATGCGTGCAACCAACAATAATGTTAAAGATCCTGGAATACCACATAAAAGTGACCCCAAAACAAAGACAATTGTTCCCCATTTAAACACAATAACTTTTCCAAAACTGTCACCAATCTTACCAAAAAGTAATAAGCAGGCACAAACTGTCATTAAGTAAATAGAAACTACCCACTCAGACTGATTCATCTTAACCCCAATATCTTCTGAAATTGTTGGTAAAGCCACATTCACAATACTACCATCTAAGGTTGACATAAACGTAAAAAGACCAATCGCGATTAAAATGATCCAACGATGATTATAATTTGCATGCCGTGACTCTGGTGTTAATTCTCTCTCCACATAAACTCCTTCTTTCTCATTAAAAAATCTTATTCTCTTCAAAACTGAAGAGAATAAGATCAAAGTTATTTTTTACGCTGACTTGTTTCCATAATAACTGGCAAAATGACAGGCCGACGCTTTGTTTGTTCAAATAAATAGCGACTTAATTGCTCGCGAATATCTTGTTTTAACTTACCCCACTCAAAATCATTGTTTTTCAGATTCTCTTGAATGATGTCCTCAACAATTATCGCACTTTCTTTCATCAAGTCCTTACTTTCCTTCACATATACAAATCCTCGTGATGTGATTTGCGGACGAGCCACAATTTTTTGTTGCTTACGATTAATAGTTGTAACAGCAATAAACACACCGTCTTCTGACAAAATACGACGATCGCGTAAAACAATATTACCAATATCGCCAACACCTAATCCATCAATTAAAACATTATCCGCATCAGCTGTTCCAGCAATATGCATCCGACCATCTTTATACTCCAGCATATCGCCACGGCCAGTCAGGTAAATGTTCTTATAAGGAATTCCCAATTCATTGGCCAAATCAGCGTGAGCTGCTAGAACACGATACTCGCCTTGAATTGGAATAAAGAACTTCGGTTTCATCAGATTTAACATTAGCTTCAAATCGTTTGGATTAGCATGTCCTGAGACACGGAAATTATCCGAAATGGTTTTGACCGTACCACCCGCACGATAGATCATATCCTCTGTTTTAGCAACCGTGGTCTCCATAGCAATTGAAGGTGTTGTTGTAATGTAAACTAAATCCCCTTCTTGAATATTGATTCCACGTGTCCGACTACTTGCCATTCGTTGAAGAGCTTTGATTGGCTCACCCATTCTACCCGTTTCCAAAATCAATAATTCTTCTGGCTGGTAGTTTTTCATCTCTTTGGCTTCAATAATTAGATCTTCACTAGCTAAAGTTAATTTATCTAATTTAATTGCTGTTCGAATAATTCGTTCTAAGTCTTCCCCAGTTAGAACTACTTTTCTTAATGAACGATGGGCAGCATCCAACACTTGCTGAACTCGTTGGATATTACTAGCAACACTGGCTACTATAATCCGACCATCCCAATAACGCAATGTATCGAAAACTTCTTCTGAAATTTGACGCTCCGATACAACTTGAGTCGGATTTTCCGCATTTGACGAGTCACTTAATAATGCAAGTACGCCTTCCTTACCAATTTCTGCTAAACGAGCAAAATCCGTTTGATACATTGGTATCGCACTGTGATCAAATTTAAAATCTCCTGTATAAACAATGTTACCTTCTTTTGTTTTAACTGAAACACCGACTGAATCTGGAATCGTATGAGTTGTTCTAAAGAAACTCACTGTTCCGAATTCAAAATCAATTTCAGTAAACTCATTGATTACATGAAAATCTTTAAATGACTTAGAACCAGGATAACTCTCAACATTTAACTTAGCCAACTCAATAGTCAGTTCAGTTCCAAAAACAGGCACATTAATACTTTCTAATAAATATGGTAAAGCACCAATAGCATCTGCATGACCATGTGTTAAGAAAACACCTGCAATCTTATCTTTATTTTCTACAAGATAAGAAAAATCAGGAATAACCACGTCAATACCTAACTGATCATTTTCTGGGTATTTTAGACCACAATCTAAAATAAAAATCTCTTCTTCCACTTCTACGATGTATAAGTTTTTTCCGTTCTCACGGACACCGCCTAGTGGAATAATTTTGATGTTACTCAAATCTTTCACCTCATATGTTCTTCCCAATGATTACTTATTCAGTATCATTAAAATATTTTCTTTTTCTGTGGGAGTACAGGCAACCAGAGGTAAACGTAACCCACCGACATCAATTCCTCGGTGATTTAAGACAGCTTTAATCGGCGCCGGCGAGGGCACTGAAAAAACAGCTTGCATTTTAGGCAGTAACTTGGCATGCATCTCTGCAGCGGCTGCCACTTCCCCATCAGCTAAAAGCTGGTACATAGAATACATCTCATCACCAATCACATGACTAGCAACTGAAATAATTCCTTGCGCCCCTAGTGTTTTAGCCGTAAATGCCATGGCATCATCACCACTGAACAATAAAAAGTCATCTGGAGCTCCGACCTTAATTGACGCCAAGGCTTCAGCCCCACTACAATCTTTTGTCCCTATCACATTAGGTAACTCAGCTAAACGCAAAGTCGTAGCCACCTCCATATTAACACTTGTACGACTTGGCACATTATATAACATGATAGGTAGCTCACTAGCTTCTGAAACGGCTTTAAAATGCTGGTAAAGTCCTTCTTGGTTTGGTTTGTTGTAATACGGGACTACAACAAGTCCAGCTGCAACTCCTTTAATCTTTGCTACTTTTTTAATAAATTCACAGGTTACCTGAGTACTATTGCTCCCCACACCACAAATGATTGGTACTCGACCAGCAACAATCTCAACGCTTGCTGTAAATAACTCTAAAGCTTCGTCTTGGCTCAGTGTTGGCGATTCCCCTGTTGTGCCAGAGACAATTAAGCCCTCTGTATGATGAGCAAGTAGATACTCAATCAACTTCGGTAATTTTTTATAATCAACTGCCCCTTGGTCATCAAAAGGTGTCACCATAGCAGTTAAAATACTTGCTTGTCCTAAATCCATTTTAAAATCCCCCTCGAGTCTTGTTCTATGGTACACGAACCAGGTCTAATTGGTGTAAGGTTTCTGCGATTTGTACGGAATTCCAAGCAGCTCCTTTTAGCAAATTGTCTGAAACAATCCACATATGGAAGCCATTTTCCACATCTAAATCACGACGAATACGCCCAACAAAGGTTTCTTTTTTGTCAATACTTGTCAATGCCTGAGGATACAACTGATTAGCTGGATCATCTTGTAAGATAACACCAGGCGCTTCTTTCATCAGCCCCTGAATCATAGCTACATCAATTGAGTCTTTCACTTCAATATAGACAGACTCAGAATGACCTGATAGCACCGGTACACGCACACAGGTTACTGAGACTTTAATACTCGCATCGGACATAATTTTCTTCGTTTCATTGACCATTTTCCACTCTTCAAGTGTATAACCATCTTGTCCAAAAACATCAATTTGCGGTAGTGCGTTAAAAGCAAGTGGAAAATGCTTTTTATCTCCACCACATGGTAAAATGTTAGCAACAACTTCCGCAGCAGACTTGCCCGCAAGCATGTCCGTTAACTGAGCCTCAAGTTCTTTAATAGCTGACATACCAGCCCCACTAACCGCTTGATAAGTTGATACGATTAAGCGATCTAAGCCTACTTTTTGACGAATCGGTTCTAATGCCACCATCATCTGAATAGTTGAACAGTTTGGATTAGCAATAATCCCTTGATGGCTACGCAAAGCCTCGGGATTAACCTCTGGAACTACAAGCGGCGTGTTCTCATCCATTCTAAAGGCACTTGTGTTATCTATGACAACGACTCCACGTTTAACAGCTTCTGGCGCAAATTTCTTAGAAAGATCTCCACCAGCACTAAAGATAGCCAAATCGACACCCTCAAATTCCTCTGCAACCAATTCCTTAATAGTCACTGTTTGGCCTTTAAATGTCAGTTCTTTTCCAGCGGAACGCTTAGAAGCCAGGAGTTTAATTGCCTTAATTGGCAAAGGACTACTTTCCAACATCTCAATAATTTTAGTGCCAACCGCACCAGTGGCTCCAACAACTGCAACGTGATATTCTCTACTCATACAATAAACTCCTTCATTATGGATAATTTTTCCCGAGAAAACTCATTCTTCATTTTACCACAAAAATCGATAAATATCCTTATTATTCTCCTTTATTGCGGGTAAATAGTTTAAGCTATGCAACAAAAAGACAAAAAAAGAGGAGCTTTTTGATTAAATCTAGCCCCTCTTAAATAGTTATTTTCGTTTATTCCCTAAATTGTGCATCATATAAATTTTTGTAAACTTTTCCTAAAGCCATTAAGCTTTCGTGAGTCCCTTCTTCAACAATCCCCTTCTCATTGACCACCACAATCCGAGTGGCATGCTTAATAGTAGCCAAACGGTGGGCGATAATCATTGTCGTTCGTCCTTCAGACAGGGAGAATAGCGACTCCTGAATCACTTGCTCTGTTTCAGTATCTAATGCAGAAGTAGCTTCATCTAAAATCAAAATTGGTGGATTTTTTAAGAACATACGAGCAATTGCAACTCGCTGTTTTTGTCCCCCAGAAAGTTTTACACCTCGTTCGCCTACTATTGTATCCAAGCCCTCTGGTAAATTATCAATCACTTTTTCCAAATGAGATAGTTTTACTGCTCGTAAAATTTCAGCTTCCGTTGCTTCCAATTTGCCATACGCAACATTTTCACGCAAACTTCCTGGAAAAAGAAAGACATCTTGTTGAACAATCCCAATTTGTTCACGTAAAGAATTAAGTGTCATATCTCGTATATCAATACCATCAATCGTAATTCGGCCAGATGTCACTTCATAAAAACGAGGCAATAAATTGCATAAAGTTGTTTTTCCAGAACCACTCGGGCCAACAAAAGCAACCGTCTCACCTGGATGAATACTCAAAGAAATATCTGTTAATACTTTGGTTGAATCTTGATAAGCAAACGATACTTCTTCATAGCTAATATTCCCTGCCAATTCACTAACTTCTTGGGCATCCGACCGATCCTTAATAGTAGGTTCTTTATCAATTTCCTCAATAAATCGTTTGAAGCCTGCGATCCCCTTCGGATAACTCTCAATCATATTATTAACTTTTTCAATTGGTCGCACAAACACATTAGACAAAAGAATGAATGCTACAAATTGGCCGTTAGTAATCTCACCATTAATCACGTAATAAGCCCCAAAGAAAAGAACAAAAAGATTAATTAACCGTATGAGTAAATAATTATAGGCTGAGCTGATTCCCATCACTTTATAAAAGGCTAGTTTGGATTGACGGTAATTCTGATTAAGTTTTTCGAACCTAGAGGCCTCATGCTCTTCATTAGCAAATGCTTGGACGACTCGGATACCACTGACAGATGCTTCTATTCCAGCATTAAACTCTCCTAAATTATTATAAATATCAGTATTCACTCGTGTCATCTTTTTATTAAAAAAGACGAGAGCGATTGTGATAAATGGAACTAAAATTGCTGTTGCAATCGCTAGCTTAACGTGAGTATTTAGCATAATCACAAAAGCTCCTACAAGTGTCATTACAGTAATAAATATATCCTCTGGCCCATGATGAGCTACCTCTGAAATTTCAAATAAATCGGTGGTTAAACGACTCATCAATTTTCCAGTTTTTTGATTATCGTAGTAACCAAAAGGCTGCCGCTGTAGATGGGCATATAAATCGCGACGCATATCTGTTTCCATATTAACTCCCAGCATATGACCAAATGTTACCACCACATATTGCAATCCCGTATTTACCACATAAAAAAATAATAGAGACAAACATGCCGTAATAATTAAGTTCCAATCATTTTTCGGCATGATTTTGTCAATCACATGATTTACGATGAGCGGGAAAGCTAATTCCAGCGCAGCCGCAATAATCGCACAACTAAAATCTAATATAAACAGCCCCTTATAGGGCTTGTAGTAACTCATAAATCTTTTTAACATTTAAACACTCCTCCCTAATTAATTAGTTAAGCAAAGATCTAGAGAGATGTAAAGGAAAAACAAATAAGTTCTTAAGAAAGAACAGACAAGTTTGTCTTCTCACTAAGAACTTACTAGTTATATTTTGAAAAATATCTATCACTGTCTTATTTATTGGCCAAAAGCTTCAAATATATCCGTAATAAATTTGTCCTCATTTTGGATAACCCACTTACTTTTATCCTCTGCATCTGCCATTAAATCAAGCTCAACTATTACCGCTTCTTTTTTCGGCTGTTGCTCCTTAATCATTGTAGTCATAGTGCTAACACTGATTTGATTGACCATTCCATTAATTTGCTCATCTGTTGTTTCAGCAGATATATCAGCCATTTTTTTCTCAAGCTCGGTTTCCAACGATTTAGTTAACTGCTCATCAGATAATTCTTCTAACCCAATAACCGCTATCTTAACCTTAGCCTTGCCTTTACTTTCTTTTTCGACCTTTACTTTAAATGATGTTTGTTCTTTTAAGTTAGCTGTCAAAGAATCTTCAATTTCCTGTAGTTGGGCATCATAACTTTCATCCAAAGCAAAAGATTCTTTTAGCTCAGCCACAATGGTTGATGTTGCTTCTTTTTTAGAACTTGCACCTTCATAAGTAAAATCTTGTTTCATTTTATCAATCTCTTTATTATAGACAAGTCCGTTGACAAGTACGGTTGCTGCTTCTTTAGCGTCCACTGGTTTCTTACAAGCCACCAGAACAAATGACAAACTAATGATCAACCCTAACTGTAATTTCCGTTTCAACCTTATTTCTCCTAACTATCTACGACTCCGATTATAATCTTTTTTCTCTTGAATGATCTGTTGACGATCGCTTTGTGACAAGTTTGGATCACTTAATTGTTGGCCATATTCTCGGTTTCGTTCACCAATTTCGCGACCACTTTGACTTGCTCCTGATGTCGTATCAACTGCTTGATTTGACGCATCTGCTTGAGGTTGAGCTTGTTGAACTGCGGCTTGTTCCGTTGCTGCTTGCTCTGCTACCTGAGCTGCTTGTGCTTTTTGCGCCTCTGCTTTCTGTGCTTCAGCAGCGGCTTTTTGCTCAGCCACTTTAGCTTCTTTAGCTTTAATTTTTTCAGCTACTTTATTTTTAACTTCTTCACCGGCCTTCTGGCGAATTACTTCTAATTTTATTTGAATTCGCTCATTACGAATGGCTTGTTTCATTTCAATTATTGACTCTTTTGCAACTGCTTCAGCAGTTTCCGTCATACCATTAATTGCTAAACCTAAGCCGATAACACCTGCTATTGCCATAATTCCTATTTTTCTCATTTGCTTCATCTCCTAATTTGTTTACACAATTCCATCACTAGTATTAAATAACCTCTAGCTACTACTAATCATAAGACAATAGTTATATTAATTGTTGTTTTTTCGAATTTTCTTACTGTTTTCTCATTTACTGATTATCTATAACCTATTAAAAAACCGTCTCATTATAAGTAGTCCCTATTCTGTGTCTTTACTTTCAACACATAGTAAACATCTCAATAATTGACTCCAATCTAATAATTAATCTTCTAACTTACTCTCAGCGTAAAAGGAAAAGCCACTTTCCGCGCAATCACATTAAAAATATCTAGTATGGTAAGGCACGTCAGATTTGTTGAGGTGGCTTAACAAAAAAACTTACACGTTTGGAGAGCCAATTTTTCTGGACGTCCCTTTGTGTAAGTCTTTTTCTATGAATTTTTTAATTTATGACTATAAATAATACAAATTCTCTGACGGATAAACTGGGTCGCAAGTGACATCTACGCCAAGTTTACGCAAAGTTTGCTCATCATCTTTATTTAACATAACTGTTGAATGTGCTTGAACACCATCTAATTGAGACAGTTGTTCGTAAGCCAATTGAGCTGTAGGATTTGTCACTGCGCTAATGGCTAAAGCAATTAATACTTCATTAGCATTCAACGCTGTTAAGCGACTATTCAAGTCATTAACTTTTAATTTTTGAATAGTCTCTAAAATAACAGGTGATAAAAGTAAAATCTCATCAGAAATATTCGCTAACGTCTTGATTGAATTTAGAATAGCTGCCGAACAAGAATCCATTAGGTTACTAGTACGCCCCGTAATCACTTGCCCATCATTTAATTCAAAAGCAATTACAGCAGGCAATTCATTGCTCTCAGTCAGATCAAGACGACTTTCCGCATAAAGACGAGCAGGTGAAACAGGAACCCGATCTTCCTGTTTAAGCTCCAACTCTTCCATGATCAATTTCATTCGATTTAAAATTTCTTCCTCAACTACCCCTTTTTTAAAGTCATTTTCAGTCGCAAAATAACGACGAATTATTTCTTGTTTAGAGGCTTCTTGCACAACACCATCATCTGTAATCCCAAATCCTACACGGTTAACGCCCATATCAGTCGGCGATTGAAACACGGATTCTTTTCCCGTAATTCGCTCAATAATGCGTTTAATGACAGGGAATGTTTCAATATCCCGATTATAATTAACTGCCACTTGCTTATATTTTTCATAGTGGAATGAATCAATCATGTTAACATCCTTCAAATCAACTGTTGCAGCCTCATAGGCAATATTTAAAGGATGTTTCAATGGGATATTCCAAACTGGAAAAGTCTCGAATTTAGAATAATCAGCACTGCGTCCTTGTAAATTTTCATGATAGAGCTGATTTAAACAAGTTGCCAGTTTTCCACTTCCTGCGCCTGGAGCTGTCACCACAACAATTGGTTTAGTTGTTGGAATGTACTCATTTTTTCCAAAGCCGTCAGGGCTCACAATCTTATCAATATTAGCTGGATAATCTTCAATTGCACTATGCTTATAGACTTTTATATCACGACGTTCTAACTTATTAATGAAAAGTTTTGTTGATGGTTGGCCATTATAACGAGTAATGACAACACTGTTAACCGCTAATTCATACCCTCTTAACTCATCGATTAAACGCAAAATATCCATATCATAAGTAATGCCATAATCTCCACGAATCTTATTGCGCTCAATATCTCCTGCATATACACAGATGATTATTTCAGCTTGATCCTTCAACCGTTGTAATAATTTGATTTTGGCGTCCTCATCAAACCCTGGTAGAACACGTTTAGCGTGCTTGTCGCCAATTAATTTACCGCCAAATTCAAGATACAATTTGTCGTAATCATTCACTCGTTCAAGAATATACTTTGATTGTTCTTCAATATATTTCTGTGGATCAAATCCAAGTTTCTTCATGTCAGGACCTCCGATAAGCTTTCTTTTCATTTTTACCTTTACCCATTATAAACTATTCTGACTAATTGCCAACCTATTTCTACTAAAATCTTAGCCACCACTTTTAAGCCACTACACGATAAAACCGTTTCTCTCAATAGGGAAAAAGCTTTTCATCAGTTTATTATTATTTTTTGCATAGTTTCTTTTAATCCCAGCTCATAATTAGTCTGGTTGTCGCTCACTCATATTTTATGTTCAAGCTTATGGCCTTAGAGTAGAGGAAAAATACGTACATATTTCAAAATCAAAACAATTAGTAATCTTTTTCACATGTTATCTTCTATTATATCTCCCTTATTTTCTTTTTAAAGATTGATTAAATTAACCATTTCCGCTAACTAATCTTGTCACGATATGTTAAACTCTAAGATGAAATCTTTTGATACCTACCATTAAATAAATGTAGGAATAACTAATGAAAGTAGTGAAGTTAATGAACATCGGAATTGATAAATTGAACTTTTTCACGCCAAGTTTATTCCTAGACTTAGTGAAGCTGGCTGATGCAAGAGGGATTGATCCTGATAAATTTACTATTGGGATTGGCCAAAATAAGATGTCAATTAATCCAATTACTCAAGATACCGTTTCTATGGGAGCTAATGCAGCTCTACCTTTAATAACACCTGAAGAGGCAGAAACCATCGATTTAGTGATTTTGGGAACCGAATCAGCGATCGACTATTCTAAATCTGGTGCAGTAATTATTCACCAACTACTGGGCATTCAACCTTTTGCTCGCTCAATTGAAATTAAGCAGGCTTGTTATGGTGCCACTGCTGGACTCATGATGGCACGCGATTACATCGCCTCTAACCCTGGACGAAAAGCGCTAGTAATTGGCTCAGATATTGCTCGCTACGGCTTAAAAACGGCTGGCGAAGTTACTCAAGGAGCTGGTGCAGTAGCGATGGTTATCGCTGAGAACCCTCGAATTTTGATTTTAGAAGAAGAGTCCGTTGCTATGAGTCAAGATATTTTTGATTTTTGGCGCCCAACGTATTCAGATAATGCTATCGTTGACGGCAAGTATTCTAACGAAGCTTATATCGATTTTTTCCAACGTATTTGGCATGAATATTCCGCACGAACTAGCTTAACTTTAGAAGATTTCACTGCCATTACATTTCATCTTCCTTACTCCAAAATGGGACGAAAAGCTCTCAATACCATTTTAGATACCGCTTCGGAAGAGACTCAGAAACGACTAATTGAAAATTATCAGTACAGTACAGCCTACACTAAAGATATCGGCAATATTTATACAGGTTCTTTGTACTTGGGTCTCTGTTCTCTCCTTGATTTTCAAAACACACTGCAAGCCGGTGATCGGATTGGTTTATTTAGCTATGGTTCTGGCGCAGTTGGAGAATTTTTCAGTGGCAAGCTTGCTAAAAATTTCAGAAAACATCTAAATACAGATTTGCATACTGCTCTATTTGCTGATCGTCATGAGCTTACAATTGCTGAGTATGAGGAAGTCTTTAATGAGAGTCTGCCTACTGATGGATCATCGCAAACCTTTAGCAGTCGATTCGATCAAGCCGCTATTTATTTAGATAGTATCAGCGAACACCAACGTCATTATCAACGAAAAAGCAACTAAGTAAAAACGAGAGACGACATGTCATCTCTCGTTTTTACTAGATAGGATTAACAATCGAAATGGAGGAATATTATGCGTGAAGTTGTCATTTTAAGTGCCGTACGGACACCAATTGGAAAGTTCCGTGGCGTCTTTAATGAGACATCTGCGGTTGAATTAGGAATAGCCGCTGGTCAAGCCGCTATTGAACGGGCACACCTTGCACCTGAACAAATTCAGCAAGTTATTTTAGGTCAAGTGTTACAGGCTGGATGTGGACAAAATCCAGCTCGTCAGATTGGTCTAAATTTAGGTGTCCCTCAAACTGCACCAGCTATGACTATTAACGAAGTTTGTGGCTCTGGACTTAAATCAGTGATTTTAGGAGCACAGGCCATTCAGCTTGGAATTGCAGATGCGGTTTTAGTGGGTGGCATTGAAAATATGTCACAAGCACCATTATTACACAAAAGACTAGGACGAGATGAAGAAACTACGCCCGATTCAATGATTGATTCGATGTTCAATGATGGACTGACCGATGCTTTTAGTCAATTGCCTATGGGCACCACAGCAGAAGCTGTTGCTGAAAAGTATCATATTTCTCGTGAGGATCAAGATCGTTATGCGCTTGAATCACAACTTAAAGCCGCAAAGGCTCAAAAAGAACAACTTTTTGACAAGGAAATTACACCAGTTAAATTAGCAAATGGGCAATTAATCTCTCAAGATCAAGGAGTTCGTGCTAACAGTACCTTAGAACGTTTGGGTCAATTAGCCACTGTTTTTCAAGAAAACGGAACGGTCACCGCTGGAAATTCTTCAACAATCAACGACGGCGCTTCGGCTCTCGTATTAATGGCAAAAGAGGAGGCAGAAGCTCAGGGACTTTCTTACCTGGCTACTCTTGGAGACTACAGTGAAATTGGCAATGATCCAAGTTATATGGGATATGCACCATATTATGCAATTAAGCAGCTATTAGAAAAAATGCAGACAACAGTTGAAGATATTGACTTATTTGAAATTAATGAAGCTTTCGCTTCACAATCTATTGCTGTAGCACGCGATTTAAACTTACCATCAGAAAAAGTCAATATTACAGGTGGTGCGATTGCCCTTGGACATCCATTAGGTGCTTCTGGTGCGCGAATTTTGACCACTTTACTTTATGCTTTAGAACGAGAAAATAAACACTGTGGGATTGCTTCTCTTTGTGTAGGTGGTGGAATCGGTCTTGCTTTAAGTGTTGAGCGTCCTATTAACTAAAGAGACAATTAATGGAGGTCGATCATGAGTCATTTTTCTAAATTTTATACCAAAAGTCGCGAAGAGAGGCTAGCTCTTTTGGAAGAGGCTAATTTTATATCAGCAGATACCAAAACACTTTTCACAAATAACACGCCCTTAGATGAGACTGTTGCTAACAGTTTAATTGAAAATCAATTGACTCAATTTCCTTTACCAATGGGAGTCGCCTTAAACTTTATCATCGACGAGCAAGAAGTTGTCGTACCAATGGTTGTCGAGGAGCCTTCTGTAATTGCTGCTTGTAGCAATGGAGCGAAGTTTATGAGTCCCAAAGGTTTTACGACTACAATCAATGAACGAGGGCTTATTGGTCAGCTAATCATTGAAGGACTTACTGATGTGGCTGCCGCCAAAGAGCTTATTGAGCAGCGAAAACCAGAATTAATTGCTCAAGCAGCGATAAGTCATCCCTCTATTGTCAAACGGGGTGGCGGAGTTACTGATATTGAGACCCGAATCATTACTAACGAACTCGGTCAGGCAGAATTTCTAACCATTCACTTAATTGTTGATGTTAAAGATGCCATGGGTGCCAACATTGTTAACACTATTTTAGAAGGCTGTCGTCCTATGGTAGAAGAATGGCTAGAAGCAAATTGCCTGATGAGTATTTTGAGTAATTTTAACGATCATTCATTAGTTACTGCTACTTGCACAGTCGACCCTAAACGTTTGACCACAGCAACTATGGATGGTCAGCTTTTAGCTGAGCGACTTGTAGCTGCTACCCGTTATGCCCAGCTCGATCCTTACCGAGCTGCTACTCATAATAAAGGAATCATGAACGGGATCGACTCGGTACTAATTGCTACAGGCAATGATGCACGCGCTATTGCAGCTGGAGCTCATGCCTACGCTTGTCGTAAAGGCCAATATAGCAGCTTATCTAGCTGGCAATTATCAGAGACAGGGCAATTAGTTGGTAAACTGACATTGCCAATGCCAGTTGGAACTATCGGTGGCGCTATCAGCGTACTTCCGATGGCCAAAGCTAATCTAGAACTATTAAACTGTCAATCTGCTACTGATCTAGCTCGAATTGTAGTTGCTGTCGGTTTAGCACAAAATTTTTCGGCTTTAAAAGCCCTAGTGAGCGATGGAATTCAAAAAGGTCATATGAGCTTGCACGCCAAGTCTTTGGCAATTCATGCTGGTGCCATTAACCAAGAAGTTGAACTTTTAGCAGAACTTTTAAGAAAAGAACCTGCCATGAATTCGACGATTGCTAGCGAATTATTAGCCAAAATCCGAGGATAAAAATAGAGGGGAAAGTCATCAACGGATGATTTTCCTCTCTATTTTGCTGCTATCCTCAAATAAAACTCACATCACTCTTTTTTGTCCTGCTTTATGAAAATGAGCGAGGAAAATGACTTTTCTCTCGCCCGCTAATTAGTCTCGCATTATAATATATAGTACTATCAACAAAGCTATACCGGCCCCGCTGGCAAGAAGTGGTGGTAATAAAACAAATAAAAATAAAATAGCCGCTAATAAAAATACTACCATGCTTACCCCTTTAGCGAGATTATCCCGACGAACTCTTTTTCCTCTGACCGTTTTGGGAAAAATTTCAAGTAGGTAGCCGTTAAACAATAGAACCCCGACACCGACAAGTATAACGACCATTACCAACAATAGCCATTTAAATGATTTAGCAGTCGATTCGTCTGCTACTTTGGGTGCCAGTACTGTTCGATCCAGTAAAATATTATTGGCTTCAAATGTATTGATAACCACTGACATCAAACGATTAGAACTTTTTATTTCTGTGTCTTGTGTCGGAGCCCAGATCATAACCCCAAGTGCCCCAATATCAATTGTGTCTTGGACCTTTTTTTTAACAGTCGCTTTACTGTTAAAATAATAAGTCAATCCCGCAACCTCAACTGCATCACTTGTTGGTACACCTGTTGCATCTGCCACAATTTTACTATAGGTCAGAACCTCGCCACTTTCAGCTTTACCATAAAAAGGGATTCCCCCAACTAACTTCCTAATCTGGTCGCCACCCATCAAATCGTTCCAATAATTCAAACTATTCTTTTGTAACTCAACTGGCGAATGGTGAGGCGTTCCTGGAACTTGAGCATCATAAGCCATAATATTAACCCAGTCCGCCTCTCTCAGCGCCTCTGGTTTAAAATGATTTTCCCACTTTCCTGTGGCTCGACCACTCGAAGCAACTCCAGTCGGCACACAGATTGATAAACTCGTTTTTTCTCCAAGAGCCTGATTTAAACTCTTGATGAATACGACATATTGATCTGCCTGCGATTCCTCTGGGTACTCCCAATCAATATCAATCATATCTAATTGATACGTCTTGGCAAAAGCTATTATTTCTTCAATAAACTTAGAACGATTGGCCTCTGAAGTCGCTGCTACAAAATTATCACTTAACCCCCAACCGCCTATACTAACTCCCACTCTAACATTTGCTTTGTGAGCCTTTGTAACAAGTGTTTTTAAACGTTCAGGACTTCCACTTTCGGTAAAACTTAATGTTCCATTTGTTTGTGGTACGACCGCAAAATAATTGACATCCGTCAATTGTTTGAAATCAATGGTACTATCCATAGTTTTCGTATCATAGTCGGGTAAGTAACCAATAACTCGCATAGCAGTCTCTGCTGCTATAGCTTGAACAGGACGCCCCCATACTAAAAGATGCCCCATACCTATCAATACTAAGATACACCATTTAAGCCCCATATGCTTTTTTATCATACATTACTCCTTATAAACCGTACGCCGCACGATTTCTATAAATTTATCTGCTAAGCTTTAGTAAAACAAATCCCCTTTTTTTAATAATTTCACCTCTTTATATCATATACAATTCTCACCTTTTTATCAAAATTATCGCTTCACAAGACGTCTTCCACCTTAAATATTAGATAAACTTTGGATAAATTAGCAATTTAGGTTTAATAAGAATTAAGAAAAGCTCTGCTTCTTTCTCTATTTTTACTTTATTTAACATATTTAAGCCAAATAAAAAAAAGAACAAACAAAAGTATTTCCCTCCACTTATTTTATGCATACTGAATTAATACTCGCCAAAAATCCCCCTCATTTCTTTGTCCTTTAGACCTTAGAAATGAAGGAGATCTTATCTAAATATAGTGCACAAGGTAAAGAAACATCATTCACAGTTCCCCCTAAAATAATTTTTCTCTTTATTTCAACTCTTTACTATGATTCCCGCAGATGTGTCAGGCTTTGGAGATGATCTTTTTTAGGTGTATTTAACATTAAACAAAAGCCAGCCGCAATAAAAGTAATGATTGTAGCACCGACATAGGCCACTTGAATGCCGTGTATTGTCGCAGTTTGAATAGTTTCACTTGGATTTGCTTGAGAAAAATCAACAGTTCCACGGCTCATTACAGTCACAAGAAGAGCTGTTCCAAGGGAACCAGCAATTTGGCGGATGGTATTATACATGGCAGAACCATGGGCCATAAGCTCTAACGATAACGCATTAAGTGCTTCAGTTTGCAGAGGCATCAAGGCCAAAGCTAAACCAAATGAACGAATAGCTTGCATGCTGGCTAAGTAAGGCAAGCTAGTTTCTGCTGAAATAAATGTAAACATCAGGGTACCAAAAGTTAAAATCAATAACCCAACAAAGCTCAAATATTTGGCTCCCATCTTATCATACAATGCCCCAGTTACTGGCGACATAAAAGCGGTTATTAGAGCTCCAGGCAATAAAACCATGCCCGAGGTCATTGGCGAAACCCCCTGGACATTTTGTAAAAAGATTGGTAATAAAATCATCCCACCATACAAGCCCATTATCACCACGAAGTTAGTCATTGTAGAAATAGTAAAGAGTCTGCTTTTAAAGACTGAAAAGTTCAAAAGCGGGGTCTTTATGTGAGATTGTTGATAAACAAATAAACCAGTTCCAACTAATCCAATTAATATATAACCCGCAACATCAAATGTTCCCCATTCTTTATCACCAGCATTACTAAAACCAAGTAATAAGCTACCTAGGCCAATCGTTGATAAAAGGATTCCAGTAAAATTGAACACTGGAAACCGTTGCTCACCAAAATTTTTTAAAACAAAAAAAGCAACAAAAGTATTAATGACAGCTAGCGGCAAAACAATTAAGAAAATCGACCGCCAACTATAAGACTGCACAATCCATCCTGATAGAGTTGGACCAATTGCTGGTGCAAAGTTCATTGCCAAACCGATGAACCCCATTGCTTTTCCGCGTTTTTCAATCGGAAACATGTTCATTACTACGACCGTCATCAATGGACTTATCGGCCCCGCTCCCAAGGCTTGAATCATACGACCAGCTATCAGCATTGGATAATTTAAAGAAAGTGATGCCAATAATGTTCCTAATGTAAAAACAATCATTGAAGTCAAGTATAGATGACGTGTTTTAAAACGATCTATCAAGAAAGCAGTTGCCGGTATCATGACACCACTTACAAGCATGTAACCATTTGATAGCCATTGACCTTGAGCGGCTGTAATGTCAAAATCTCTCATTATACTCGGCAATGCAACATTCATTAATGTTTGATTTAAAAAGCTTAAAAAAGTTCCAAATAATAAAATAACCAATACCGTTATATCTTGATTTCCTGTTTTACTTTTCCCCACGCACACTTCTCCTTTGTTTCAATAACTGAATAATCTCTTGCTGTGTCTCATAAAAGGCTTGTAATTGTGCCTCATCCATCTCTGCCAATACAGCAAATTCTTGAATGTAACCTGAATAAGTTTTTCTCAATGTTTCTTCACCACAAACAGTCAATGACAATTCTAAAGTTCGCCGACTTTTTTGACTTTGCTCTCGTTTGACATAATCTGCTTTAACCATTTTTTCAACAACTTCTGAAGTCGTACTAGAACTCAGATTTACTAACTTAGCCAACTCATGTAGCGATATCTGAGGCTGTTTATCCAACATGTCTAAAATAAACAATTGTGTCATTGAAATGTTATATGTTTGCGATTGCTCTTCTAATAGAGCGTGTGTCTCTTTTCTTAATTCTCTAAGGGACAATAAAATATCACGAGTCAACGATTCGTTCACTATGTATTACTCCTTTTCTATTCCCAACCGAATCATTCGGTTACGAAGTATTAACTTTTAAAAATATACGCGTCTTCTATTTAAATGTCAAAGTAATTGCATAATAATCAAAAAGACCTGGCCGAAGTCGTTCTTACTTTTGCCAGATCCTCTAACGTCTCTATTTAAATGTTCGGGTTGCTGTCACAGCTTTTTTCCAGCCTTCATATAAAGTTGCTCTTTCTGTCTCTTCCATGTTTGGATAATATTCTTGGTCTAATTGCCAATTTTTTTGAATATCCTTAAGATCTTGCCAATATCCTGTCGCAAGGCCAGCTAAATAAGCGGCTCCTAATGCCGTCGTTTCACTAACTTTAGGGCGGCTGATCTCAAGATTCAAAATATCACTTTGAAACTGCATAAGAAAATTATTTTTAGCTGCTCCACCATCTACTCGCATACTTGTAATAGGCATCCCTGAATCTTGAAGCATCGTTTCCATAACATCCTTGGTTTGATACGCAATTGCCTCTAAAGTTGCTCGAATCATCACTTCTTTGGACGTCCCACGGGTCAACCCAAAAATCGCGCCTCTTGCGTCAGAATCCCAGTGAGGAGCACCTAACCCCACAAAAGCCGGCACGACATACACACCATCTGATGACTCTATTTTTGAAGCAAAGCCCTCTGTTTCAGACGCTTTTTCAAACATCCTCAAACCATCGCGCAACCACTGTATGGCCGAACCAGCCACAAACACACTCCCCTCCAATGCATATTGAACCTCTTTACCAATGCTCGCTGCAATAGTTGTAACCAAGCCATGCTCTGAATGGATTGGTTTATTTCCAGTATTCATCAAAATAAAGCAACCTGTACCATAAGTATTCTTAATCGATCCTGCCTCAAAACAGTTTTGACCAAATAAAGCTGCTTGTTGATCTCCCGCAACACCAGCAATCGGAATTTCTTGACCAAACATATGATAACTAACCGTTTTACCATAAATTTCTGAAGATGGTCGAACCTCTGGCAAGATGTTAGTTGGAATATCTAGTAGGGCTAAAAGTTCATCATCCCATTTTAATTCATGAATATTATAAATCATCGTTCGCGAGGCATTTGTAAAATCTGTAACGTGGACGGAGCCGCCCGTTAGCTTCCAAATCAACCATGAATCTATGGTACCAAACAATAACTCACCCTTTTTAGCCCGCTCACGTGCTCCCTCGACATTATCTAATAGCCATTTTATTTTAGTTCCTGAGAAATAAGCATCAACACGTAATCCAGTCTTTTTACTAATCAACTCTTCATACCCATCAGCAATGAGCTGATCAGCAATTTGACTAGTCTGTCGAGACTGCCAAACTAAGGCATGATAAATGGGGACACTCGTTGCTTTATCCCAAATGACCGTTGTTTCTCTTTGATTAGTAATCCCAATAGCTTCGACCTGTTGAGGCCGTGTGTCAGACTCAATTAGCACTGAGGCAATCACTGTTTGAACCGTCAGCCAAATCTCATTTGCATCATGCTCCACCCAGCCCGGTTCTGGAAAATACTGAGTAAACTCTTTCTGTGCCGTGTGATGAACCTCACCTTTTTTATTGAATAAAATAGCTCTAGTACTAGTTGTTCCTTGATCAATTGCTAAAATAAAGCGCTCGTTACTCATCTCACTCATCCTCTCTTTACACTCAAGCTCACCTTACTATTTCCTCATTTATTACCTATCTTCATTTACCTATCTATACTTAAATAATACTATAATTAGTCTCTGAAATGTATCACAAAATTGGCGACATTTCTAGCAAAGCATGATTTTCCCCTCTAGCCTTTAATTATTATTTACACTCAAAAATCGACTATCTACTTTCCTTCTATTGAACTCACTTGAAAAGAATAGTAAAATTACATTGATTGATCTTTTTATTCATAATTGTCATTATTCGAGCAATCTGTAGCATTATCTTTCATCAAAAACACATAGTTTTAATTAGAAAAGGAGTATCTTAATGGCTAACAGTAGTATCAAAGATTGGCTTTTGCGCTTTATCAAAGGCATGTTTATCGGTTCTGGTTTTATTTTACCTGGTATTAGCGGAGGGGCATTAGCCGCTGTTTTCGGAATTTATGAGCGAATTATTTCATTTCTTGCTCATATCACAAAAAACTTTAAAGAAAATGTCTTATTTTTCATTCCCGTTGGATTAGGAGGTTTAACCGGAGTCTTCCTTTTATCTTTCGCTGTCAGTTTTCTTCTAGGTAATTATGAGAGTATCATTCTCTGGTTCTTCGTTGGATGTATCATCGGTACTGTGCCAACTCTTTGGAAAGAAGCAGGCAAGCACGGGCGCTCGACTACAGATATCATCATTATGGGCGTGACATTTGTTTTAGGTTTGATTTTTCTTCTTTATGGTAAAAATCTTTTCTCAGGTAGTGTTGAACAAAACTTTTTCACTTGGATGATTGCAGGAGCACTTATCGGCCTTGGGATTATTGTTCCAGGCTTAAGTCCCTCTAACTTCTTAGTATATATGGGGATGTACAAAGCGATGTCAGATGGCATCAAGACAGTCGATTTTGGCGTAATTATCCCTATTGCTATTGGTGGTCTAGCCTGTGTTCTATCACTCTCAAAAGTAATGGATTACATTTTTAGTAAGGCTTATGCCAAGTTATTTCACTTTATTCTCGGCATTGTCTTTGCCTCAACTATCATGATTATTCCAACTGACTATAGTACCTTTACATTAGCTAACTATGTAGCAAGCTTTGTACTATGTCTTGCTGGTGCTGCTCTTGGGTGGTGGATGAGCCGTTTAGAAGAACAATATAAAAATGACTAATCTAATAAAAATAATGCTGAATCAATTGATTCTGGCATTATTTTTTTCTTCTCTTTTAATTTTTTCTTAAAAATACACTCACAATCATCTTTTAGACTAGCATAACAAGCAAACATTTAGCTTTTTACTGAAAATCACGTTATACTATTTCACATAGTAAGCGCTATCTATAACTACTATAAAGCGCAAAGAAAGGATGTTTCAAATGGAAATTTTCATTAAACTTGCTCCAACAACTGAGGGTTACTTTGCTAAGATAGATAAACTTCCAGCTTTTGAAGTCCACGGCTATAATAAAGAGGCTATTTTGACTTTATTACCTGAAGCTTTGAGACATTTCATTTCTGAATGGGAATCAACCACAGAACCAAAATCATTGACTTACCAAAAGGAATTTCCCTTTATTCAGCGAATCAGATCACGTGGCTTTTACCAATCAACTATTTACCGCATTCAGGATGTTCTGAATCAAAAACAAGTTGAGACCCTAGACTTAGAATTAATTCACTGTTTACAAAGAAAAGATTATGAGGACTTACTTGCTAAAGAAGCCTATGCTTAATCAAAAAAACGTCACGAGTCTGTTACTGACTTCGTGACGTTTCTTTAAAAAGAGGAGCCCGGCTCCTTCAAAAAGGCTATTTCTTCAACAGTTGATGGTCGATTAAGCAGAGAGTTCCGATGAGGGTAACGACCAAAACGAAGCAAAATATCTCGATGACGATGCTCAAACTCTAAGTTAGCTTCAAGCCCCTCTTCAGCAAAACACTTTAGAGCTTCTTCATGAATCACTAATGATTCAGAATGCATTAAAGGCATATAGATAAATGATCGTTCAATTTGAGATAATTTTGTTACCTCTTCAGTAGCTAATGCTTCTTGAGTCAAAACCAAAGCCATTCCATCGTATGCAAAGGATTGAGGGCTATTACGATAAATATTACGAGAAAATTGGTCCAATACAATTATTTCCGCCAGACGACCTTCAATACTCTTTCGCCAATTAACGCCTTCCCCTTGAGCAATTTTTTGATGAAGCTCACCAAACCGTTCACGAATAATTGCATCAAACTCGTTGTCCTTCTTAAACCACTGACTTTCCTCAACTTCGTTGAACCAAAACTCTAAAACGTCCTGCGCTTTCATATGTTTCACTCCTGTTCTATTATCTAAAAATTTATTTTCTCATTTCTTTATTATAGAGCTTTATTTTCAACTCAACAATAATTAGGTCTTCATCTATATTTTGGTCTCAGTTCAATAAGCTGTAATCAAAGTGAACAAAATAATTCAATAATATGGGTGTTTTTATAATTATCTTTCTAATTCAAAAGCCTGATATGTCAACTGATACAGAATAATTCCCAATTTTCACCATCAGTCTTAGACGAAATAGTTAATTTTAGTATGTTATTAGATCATTGTTTATGTTAGAATGAGAACGTAGTATTATTTTTTAGTGTACGATTAATGAATAATGCTGCAAATAATTAAAAAGGAGGAAGAAAATGAAGAAATTAATGAGTTTACTGGTAGTTGCAATTGTTGCATTAGGCTTTGCACCATCAGTACTTGCAGCTGGTGCTATCACAACTGCAGAACAAGGTATTTTGAATGAGTTAAATGCAGGTGTTACTGCTGGTGGAGGTACTTTCTACTTTGCCGCTTCTGACATCGCTCAAGCTGAAAATGTATTAAAAGCAAATGACTTTAATGCAGCGACAACTCAAACAGTTATTGGACATATCCAAGCTGCACGTCAATTAGTTTTAGATAATTCTAAAGGAATTACTGCAACTAGCTTGAATAATCTTTTAGCTCAATTACCAAAAGCTATCCAAAATCAAATTTGGGACCATATCATTGCTGCTGCAAATGCATTAGATTTAGCAATTGATGCTAATGGTACAGTTGTAAACAAAGCGGGTAAAACAGTTGTTGTTCCAACAACTAAAGCAAATCCAGTTGTTAAAGCTACGGGTGCTGACTATACAACTAGCTTAGTAGTATTTGCGTCACTTATGATTGTTGCACTTGGTGCTGCAGTTGTAGGTAAGAAATACTCTGCTGCCTAAACTTTAATGAACAAAAAAATGATATGGGCATATTTATATATGCCCATTCTTTTTGTTATCATCGGCTATGGAACGCTTTACCTCGTTTTAGCACCCGTTTTAAATTTTGTGACTTCCTCTGTCAATTTAATTTTATTAAACGAGGCTCCTACTTTTGATGACAAAACAGATACATTGTTTGACGAAACCAAAGCGGCGGAACCACAAGTCGATACATCGCAAACAATTCCATCGACTAAAATTGATTATCCCTCTATTGGAGATGAATATGGCCAATTGTTGATCGATAAAGTGAAGATTAAATCAAAGCTTACCTTCGGAGATCGACCAGAGGATTTACGTACAGGCGTCGGACATTTTAATGGCAGTGTTTTTCCTGGCGAAACTGGGACAACCTTAATTGGTGGACACAACACAACGGATTTAGGTATGATGAATCTCGTCGAAAAAGGCGATGAAGTCACTGTCCAAACCCATTATGGTACCTACGTATATAAAATAACTGATAAAAAAGTGGCACGTTTTGACGATCCCACAGCAATTGCTGCAATTTTTGCAAAACGAGAAGGTCATCATTTGATTCTCTATACGTGTTACCCAGTTGACATGATTGGCTTAACGGACGATCGATTATTCGTCTATGCTGATTTAGTCTCTGGTCCACTCATTGATCCAAATAATTAAATGAGCCGTTTAACATGTACCAAACTAGGCAGTGAACTTACGTTACCTAGTCATTGGAGCAATAGAGAAAAGGAGACACCTAATGAAACCAAAGAAAAAGATCATTCGTAATCTAGCCGTGGGCTTCATCGCCTTTATGTGTACCACATTATTGGTTGGTCTATCCATGATTTTACTTGTTGAAAACACATTATTTTCAGCGTCATTTCTAAATAAAGCCGCTGTTAAATCAGATTATTATTCTGAATTATCAAAACAAATCAACACTCAAATTCAAGACTTTGGCCTAGGTAGCGGAATTCCACCAACTGTTCTTGAAGATGTTGTGAGTCCACAGCAAGTTCAAAAAGACTTTGAAGCATACACATATCAAGCTTTTTATGGGACAGATATTACCATTGAAAAAGAGCCTTTTTTAGAACAGCTCAAAGCCCCGATAATTGCCTATGCAAATGAGCAAAGTCAGAAATTAACAGAAGAAACTCAAACTGGGATTGATCGATTTGCAGAGCGATCTTATGAAGCGTATAATGATTTTGTCAAGCTGCCTTTTTTACCTGCACTTGGTCAAAAGATTCAAGTATTTTCTAATAAACTGACACTATTTAAAGTTGTTTTGGGAAGTAGTTTTGCTTTATTATTGATATTGATTATCTATTTACTACATTGGTGGTGGCACCGATTGATTCGTTATCTATCGTTTATCTTAAGCGCCAGCGGTCTTATGCTAATTATTGTACCAGCGCTTATATTAGCGAATGGAATGATTAAACGAATTTCTGTTTCGTCAAAACCACTTTACCACTTACTAACGACTTACCTAACTAACAGTTTAGTTACCTTTATAGTCGTTGGCTCAGCTTTTCTTGTTGCATCACTCATATGTGCCGTGTTCTCTCAAGTCTTGAGAAAACACAGCTAAGAGTAAATAAAAAACGTGTTTCCATAAAGAGGAAAACACGTTTTTTGTTTACTTTTTATTAATTAATCTTGATAGTTAGCAACATAGTCAGTAATTTCTTGTAAATATGACGCCTTTTTATCAGCATCTAACCAACTTATTGCAAACGAATTTTCAACCAATAGTACGATATCTGCTGGTGTCATCTCATAGTTTTCAGCTAAAGTAAACAAGTCATCAGAGATGTAACTTTGAAAATAAGCTGGATCATCAGAGTTTACAGTCACTTTTACTCCTTCTCGCAATAATTGCAAGATTTCTTTTCCCTTCATGTCTTCGACGACAAAACCATTCGAAACTGGACAACAAGTTAAGCCTATCCCTTTTTCTTTCACATATGCAACTAACGCAGGATCTTCAACAATATTTGTCCCATGATCCAACCGCTCAACTTGAATGTCTAATAACGCTTCACGTATATTGCCGATTGAGTTTTCTTGATCAATATCACAATGCATAGTAATGTGAAAACCCGCTTCTTTTGCCTTCTTGAAGACTTCTTTAAATTTCCCAGGAGGATTCCCATGTTCATCTGAATCTAGACCAATCCCTAAAATCTTATCCTGATAAGGTAAAGCTTGATTGAATGTTTCCATAGCAGATTCAGCTGACATATCTCTCAAGAAACACATGATTAACGCCGTTTCAATTCCTAGAGTCTGACTCTCAGTAATTGCTCGGTAATACCCGTTAATAACTGTTTCAAAAGCTACTCCGCGACTAGTGTGCGCTTGTGGATCAAAAAACAGTTCCGCATAACGAACATTATGAGCCTTTACTTTAGTTAAGTAAGCCATTGCTAATTGATAAAAATCATCTTCATCTTGTAACACATTCATTGCAGGATAATAGACATTTAAAAAAGAGGGTAATGAGTCAAATTGGTAACTTTTTTCAATATCTGAAATAGTAGTTTGGCCAATATCAATATTATTTTTTTTGGCTAGAGCTAACTTCAAATCTGGTTCCAAAGTTCCTTCTAAATGTAAATGTAATTCTGCCTTTGGCATTCCTTTAATAAACTCTTTTGTAATTTTCGTTGGCAACATCTTTTGAATCTCCTTTTCAAATTAAGTTTTCACTTAATGATGACATACACGAACTTTTTAGTCAACATAAACATAATATAACTGTAAAAAAATATCGATAAAAATAAAAAGAGAGAATTACATTTAAACATTAGCTAAATAACGAACTTTAACTTCCTCTTAATTATCACGAAAAAGAGCTGGTAACCGTTTTCGTAACACATGTAATACCTGATAACCTACCAACACACCAACAACCGAGCTAACAAAAAAACTACCGACCAACAAATAAAACGGCATCGCTAATCCTAGCATATACCTAGCCAACAAATATGAAACAAAGGTCCCAATCACCCCAGTCCCAATAATCTCTGCCAAAGATCCAAGAAAGAGATTTTTAGTTCTCTGGTAAACAACACCCACTAAAACTGCACCTATCATGCTACCAGGAAAAGCCAATAAAGTTCCTGTTCCAGCAATATTTCTCAAGGTTGAAGTCAAGAAAGCCTGAGTAATTCCATACCACGGCCCTAAAGCTACGCCTGTTAGCAAATTAACTAAGTGCTGAACTGGTGCCACTTTTACAACGCCGACAGTAAAACTAAAAAAACTTCCTCCAACAAATGCCAACGCAGCTAGACAAGCAGTATAGCTAAGCTTTTTTATTTTGGTTTGTCTCATTGAAGCCCTCCTCTCTTTCGCCTGACATCCTGTTTATACGTCAATTCCCAAAAAGCCCATTCGGACTGACTACTGATCAACAATGCTTTTTTCATTTTCCTATGCTGGTACCCCTTCGCCTGCCGTAAGCCTCTCTCCTCTTGAAATAATTTCTCAGAAAACATCTTCTTCCTCCATTCATTCAATTAATTGCCCCTGGAGTCTGCCCATTCGATCTTTATTGACTCTTATGTAAGAATGCAACAAAAAGAGGCCGGAACATCAGTCCTAGCCTCGCTCAATCATACAAATAATTCATGATAGACGGGATCAAAAAATTTCCGCTCACTTACCAACTAAAAGCAGAGCGATTTTTCTCCCCTTCTGGAAATAGCTAAATAATCATTCAAACATCTAACAGTCTTTTTAGTGACTTTCCCTTCGCGAGTCCTAACTCTCAGGTTCAAAGGGTCCGTTGATATCATCAATCATCTCAGTCTTTCTACAAAGACACCCCTAGCAATTGGTTATAGTATAACACACAAAAATTAGGACTGTCTACCACAACTAGCTTATGTCTTATTGAGCAGATAATGATAGACATCTTGAGGGCTACGACTATTATCCAATAGCTCATAAAAAGCAGCATCATCAAGTAATTCAACCAATTCAGCCATCGCGTTTAGGTGTCTATTATTGGCCGTTGCAGCTAAACAAAATATGTACTTAACTGGATCATTTTCTTTGCTGCCAAATTTTATAGGATAGCTGAGACTCGTGATACTGATCCCAAGTTGCTCAACCCCATCGACTGGGCGAGCATGAGGAAGGGCAACATGCTTAGCAATCACCATGTAAGGCCCCTCCACCTTGGTATTTTCAACAATCGTTTCAATGTATTGTCGCGAAATTCGCCCTTGTTTTAAAAGCGGAGCCCCTGCCACACGAATTGCTTCTTCCCAATCGCGAACAGCAACATCTAATTGAATCAACTCCGGAGCCGTAATTTCATGGAGAGCTGGCTCCACAACTAATAACGCCTCTTTCTCACTCGTTGGCATCATGCTATCATACAACTCTTTTTCTAATGCCACACCATTATGAATGGTGGCATGCTTCTCCACAACTTCTAAGATTGATTTGACACTTGGTAGTTGAAAACCAAGGTTCCCTAATTGGGAATAAACATCACTAATCAACCGATATTTTTCCGCAGTCGTCATTATCGGGCTGACAATATAAACAGGCTTTTTAGTATAGAATAACCGAATATTAGGAACTGTTGAAAAGATCAAATCGTAGGAATCTGCCAAATTATCGATAGCATTAGTTTCCATCGGCCCGATAAAAGACAGCTCTGGAAACAGTGTCTTCAATTCTGTATAGACAATAGATGAACTTCCGATCCCATTAGGGCACACAATTAAGGCCACTTTTTGAGGTTGCTTAGCTTCTTCTAAACTTGCACTTAATGACGCAAAATGCATCGTTAAAAATGCAATCTCCTCCTCTGGAATCGGATGTTCAAAGAGGGAAGCAATTGGTTTTAAAGCCTCCTCAACAATATTAAATAACTCACTGTACTCTTTTTTTATCTTACTATGAAGCGGATTAACAATCGGTAACTTGAAATAGAGACGATAGTATGCAGGCCTTAAATGAGAATAAAGTTGATTTATTACTTGCTCACGATGATTGAAGCGAATACCCGATAAGGCTTCAAAACGCCTCATAATTCGCTTAACTACCTCCATAATAATCTCATAATCTTTTGTCATTGCATCGGCACTCCCCATTGAAAGGCCAAGTATCCAAGCACCAATATAAATAGCAGAAAAATCATCATGATTATCAATTGAAGCTAACAATCGTTTAGAAAACTGATACTCTTTCATCGCTATCATAGCTGGTAAATGAAACTTTTCCGCTCCCTCTGCTGTTTTTAACAGCAGACGTTTCTCAAGAAAAATGAGCGTATAAATAAATTCTGTCAAACGATTTTCTACAAATGTGAGCTGATACTCCTTTAAAAAAGGCGTCATTGCCTCTTTAGTCTGGCTAAAGTCAGGAATACCGTTCTTGGCTATAAAATGATCGTAAATGAAGGTTGTGTTATGTTCCGTCGAATCCCAAATCAGCATTTTCATTAAATGGTAGCGAATATCAAATTCATTGCCAACAATTTGATACCCATTTTTACGAGAATAGACAATCGCAAGATTTTCTTTTTCTAAAATAGTATTTAAATTCTTTAAATCTGTTAAAATGGTCGTTTTCCCCACACCAAATGCTGTCACAAAGTGATTAATCGAAAAATAATCATCAAAATAATAGAATAAAAGCAAAAACAAATATTTTCCACGTTCAGTCGCATTCATCACATACTCATTTGTATATGTCTCATCAACTAAGAGGGATAGCAGCCGTGCCTTCATATCAGAAGAAACGAGTATTCGATTTGTCTCGATTATCAAGCTACAATTATGACGCTCAAAAAGCCCCTCATTAATTTTTTCTAAGGTATATTCTAATTGACGTTTTGTCAAACCAGTCTGACTTTCTAACTCAGCTATATCATGGCGTTCTCTCTCAACCAAAATCTTCATCAATCTTCGAGATCGTTCATCGGTCACTTCTATTCTCTCCCCTTAATAAAACGTCAAAGCACTGCCTAAAATTGATTGGCAATGCTTCGCTCATTGTTTCTTTATAGAATATTGAATTTTAAACGATAAATCAACGTCTGTCAATTGAGTTTAGGACAGATGTGATTGACGATACGCCACAACTGCTTCTCGCAGGCGAATCGCGTTTTCTGTAATCTGTTGTTGACTCCCTTTTGTTAGCAACCCACCAACACCCATACACTCGACTCCGGTTGCTACCCATTCAGCAACATTCTCTATTGTCACTCCACCAGAGGACATAATTGGCATATAAGGTATCGGTGTCTTAAACGTGCTAATCAAACTACTACCATAGAAGCTTGAAATAGGAAAAGCTTTTACCATTGCAGCTCCAGCTTCCATCGCTGTCAGCATTTCCGTTACACTCGTGCATCCAGGCATATAAGGGATCTGATACCGATTGGCCAGCTTACAGACGTTTTCTTGATAATTTGGTGCGATAATAAATTTAGCCCCAGCTAAAATAGCTAATCGTGCTGTTTCCGAATCTAACACTGTTCCCGCACCAACCAATAAACGATCCTGATATTTTTTAGTTAGAAAGCTGATAATTTCTCCAGCATTTGGCAAGGTATAACTAATCTCTAAACAATCAACGCCACCAGCTAAGCAGCCCTCAGCAATTTCCACAGCTCGTTCTTCTGTCTCCACGCGAACAATTGCCATGATAGCCGTTTCTTCAATTCGTGATAAAATTTGATTTCGATACATCCTAATCCTCCTATAATTCGTCGTACTCACGCTGATAAGTCGCCATGACTTCTGCGATTTCAGCCAACTTATCCTCTTCTAATGGCAATACTGGTAACCGAGCCGAGCCAACCTCTATTCCTTGAAGACTAATTGCTTCTTTTAAAACAGAAGGCAACGTGCCAAACTTCAAGATACGTCGAAATTCCTCTATACTTTCTTGCATTTTTTTTGCCTCACTCAACTCACCTGCTTGCCAATGATTGTAGATAGCAACATCTATAGTCGTCAATACATTAGACGTCGCAGCTACAGCACCTGTTGCGCCAATCTCCAAAGCTTTTAAAATAAGGGAATCTGATCCTGACAACACATCAAAGTCTCGTCCTTTAGTTGCTTCTATATAGCCACGAATTGTTTCCAATTCCCCACTACTATCCTTAATTCCAATAATATTAGGGTGTTGTGACAAAACAGATACAACATTCTGGCTAATCATCGTTCCAGTATTTTTAGGAATATTATACAAAATAATTGGGAGACTAACCTCATCAGCAATTGCTTGATAGTGAGCAATCAACTCATTGTCAGTTAAGCCAACAAAGTATGGATTAATCACAGATAGAGCATCCGCTCCGATTTCAGCCATATCTTGAGATAAACTAATAACCTCCTCTGTGCGATTGCCCCCAGTCCCTACATAAACTGGTACACGTCCAGCGGTAAGCTCTACAACTAATTTAGCAAAGGCGATTTTTTCGTTCCTTTCCATCACATGAAATTCACCATTCGTTCCAAGAATAAATAACCCAGAAACCCCATTTGTTACCAAATGATTAACGAGATCAGCAGTGGCTTCTTGGTTAATCTGTTGGTCTTCTGTAAATGGAGTGACCATTGCCGTAATGATTCCTTTTAATTCCATGACCATTCATCTCCCCTTTAGGTTGTTTGCTCGTCCAAAATTGCTTGACCAAGTGCTCCTCCCGGATGCCATTTAACATACTCCGTAGCAGTTAACCCCTTTACCTCTTGTAGCAACACACTTAACGCTTGAAGAATCGTCACTTCAACAATGATTGAGGCTCGCGGTGGTTTATTTAAGCGATCCCCTTCATGAGCCACACTAGCAAGTAAGGTGCAATCACTATTTTTCGATAACCATGACTGCTCTCCACCTGTAACAGAAATTATTTTGGCACCATTTTGTTTTAGCGTTGTCACTGTCCGCTTCAATTCTTCTGTTTCACCGCTATTTGAAATTGAAATAACAACATCTCCCGCTCTCACTTGTCCAGCCGAACCATGAATGGTCTCAGTTGCATCTAAAAAATAAGCCGGAGTTCCGGTTGAGGACAGCAAGGACGCCACATAATACGCCACATGACCAGGTTTTCCAATACCTGTAATATGCACGCGTCCCCCTTGATTTTCAGCTGTCAAAATAATATCTCGAGCGGCTTCCAATGTTGGCACCGACAATTCATTAATAAATTTATCTAACTCTTCAGATAGATTTACTAAAAATTGTTCTAGAACCATGCTTTCTTTTGTGCTCATCTTTTTTCCTCCATCAGCTTAATTCAATCCAACAGTGGGACAAAAACTAGATAAACAAACCTAGAGAATTCTTGCCATCACAGCTTTTGTCTCCTGTTGATCATAATATTCTGTAAGACCATAAGTCTTACGAGACTTATCTAAGAAAAAATACTAAGAATTTTTTCAAGTAAAATTCCGATAACATTGTAATCAATATTAGGGAAGGTTGATCCTTCCAATCCCATACTTCCATAAATCGGATATAGAACTGTTGGCAAGAATGCCAACAGTAACCCTACAACAAACGAGCCTGCTACAGCACCACGCCAACCACCTGTTGAATTCCCAAATACACCAGCAGTCCCTCCAGAAAAGAAACAAATGTGAGCCGCAGGAATAATAACAACTGGAAATTTAAAGATAACCATTACTAAAACACCAATTAAGCCTGCTGCATAAGCAGATAAAAAGCCAACAATTACAGCAGTAGGCGCATATGGGAAAACAGTCGGTACATCTAAAGCTGGGCGAGAATTTGGAATAAATCGTTCAGAAATTGACACAAATGCTGCCGTAATTTCTGCCAAGAACATCCGAACACCAGTCATTAAGATTGACATCCCCGCTGTGAAAGTAAACGCTTGAACCATTGGGAATACTAACCAATGAGTCGTTCCAGCCAATTCTTGAGTTACATCGCGTCCTGCTTTTAGTGCAGAAATGTAGAACAGAATTAACATAATAACCGCAACACCCATTAGGAAATCCCTAAAGAACGATAACCATTTTGGAAAGTTGATATCTTCGGTACTCTTATCTTCATATTTACTGAATAGCTTGCCAATATAGCCTGACAAAGCATAACCAATCATATTAAAATGACCAATCGCCGTTTCATCGCTATCAGTAATTTTGCGCATAAACGGTTGACATAATTGTGGTAACGCAGCAGAACAAAATCCCAGAATAGTTCCCCCAAGAAGGATCGCTGCCATATCAGAAATGCCAAAAGATTTAATAATCAATGACAGAACACAAGCGAAAAACAAACTATGACCTGTTGTAAAGAAAATATTCTTCATCGGTGTAATACGGGCAAATACTAAGTTCATAACAAACCCTAAAATTAACGTACAAGATGTTACAAGTGCGTACTCAGTCTGAGCCATAGCAGTCGCAGCTTCTGGCGATGCCACTACTCCGACAATATTAAAACCTGTTTGGAACAATTTATTAAAGTTTTGTAACGCGCCAGTCATCAATCCTCCACCAGCACTGAAAACCATGAAACCAATGATTGTTTTAAAGGTTCCCGTTAAAATCTCCGTTCCAGTTTTCTTTTGAGCGATTAAACCAACAAACGCCACAATTCCAAGTAAAACTGCCGGTGTACTTAAAAAGCTAATCGTAAAATTCATCTATTTTTCTCCTTTTACTCCCTATTGATTTAAAAATGCCTGTAACTTGGTGACGATTTCATTCTTATCTACGATATTATCAATTCCAATTATAGTCTGTTTCAAGCCTTTATTGCTTAATTCTTCCGCCACATCTGATAAAGTAATTAATAAATCTCCATCAAAACCTGGAACTGCATCTAAGGAAGAATGTTCAACCTTAATTGGTAAGCTATGCTCCTTGATTACCTGCTCTGTTTTAATTTTTAACATCAAACTTGACCCAACCCCTGCACGACACGCTACTAATGCTTTATGCATATTTTCTCCTCTTTCCATTTCCAAGTGACTTCTAAAATTGACTTAGTCGTCTATTACTTGTTAGTTAGTTGATTCATTAGCGATGATATAAGCTAAAATATCTTTAGGATTTTTAGCCGTATCCAACATCCTATAAAACTCTTCATTACTTAATAGCTCCACTAATTCAGCCATTGACTGAAGATGTGACTCACTATCATTTGCGCTCATACAAAATAAATACTTCACAGGATCATTTGCTTCATTCCCTGAAACTACCGGTGTTTTCAAGGTCATAATCCCCATTGCTGGCTCTAAGGCACCATTTTCAACTGGTGCATGAGGCAAGGCAACATGCTTAGTTATCACAATATAAGGCCCGATGGTTCGTGAGATTTCAATAATTTTCTCAACATACTCTGCTGTGATTTTTTTACCTGTAAGTAGAGGGGTTGCTGATTGTCTGATCGCCTCTTCCCAATTTTTTACCTCAACATTCAATTGTATAAATTCTTCTTTAATCATTTTGCTTAACAATTTGCAACACCTCATTAATTTTTTCAAGCGTACGACTTGATAGCCTTCTTACATTCTCAATATAACTTTTCTGATTAACTAATTCAAACAGTTTTGATGCCTTCTTTTGTGCGAATGGCAAACAAAAAGCGAGCTTAATCAGCAACTATTTTCTCTAATCTCAGCCCTTTTTAACAAAACGCTCTCTAATTTAGTTTTAGCTCCCCACTTCTCAACCTTTTAGCAAAACAAGGGCTCAGTTCATGTGGCAACCAACTTATGATAACTACTCTCAACCATTAACCTTTTCATGAAACTATCATTATTTGATGAAAATTTCAAAAAAAAAAACGAGACAAAAGTCTCGTCCTCGTTGTTTTCACGTATGTTATGTGACAAACGCGCTCCAAAAATCTGCTCACTATACTTCGCTTCATTGTCCTAAACTTCTAATCAACTAAAGTTTCAAGCCATCATTCTTTGAGCTTTAGCCCTTAGAAATGAGTGGCATCGAGGAGAGTTAAGGTATCGAAGTTTACGTAGCGCTCTGAGCAAAACGACTTTATGTCCCAGCTTCCTTCTTCTTTCAACTAAATTCTCGATGTCGATCTGCAAAGAATTGCTGATACATCCGAACATTTTCTAACTCTGTCCACCGACAGACTGTCATTCCTGGCTTGTCTAGGTTGTAAATAGTTGCTTCTAGCGAGCCTAGCAGGAAAGGAGAATGACTAGCAATGATAAATTGGCAGTTTAAAAATCGCGCCATCTCTGCAATCTGTTTTGCTAACTTCAATTGATTGCTCGGAGATAGTGACGCCTCTGGTTCGTCTAAAAGATATAAACCATCAGCACTAAGATAGTCTTCATAGACTTGGCTAGCAGTTTCACCATTTGAATATTTTTCCTGGGCAAATAACTGTCTATCAATTTGTCTGTTCATCTGTTTAGAACCATCATGAGCCTTCAATTGCTCTTTTGTCATGCCCATCTTTTTTCGTTGATACAAATACCCTTCTCTTAGAATAGCTTCTTGTTGAATTTTTTTTATTTCATATAACACATCTTCACTTTTTAGATAATAACTATTATCAGGTACAGCCAGCTCTTTGCCCGTTAGTTCGTCCAGTTCAAAACTAACATAGCTTTCATCACTAAACTTTGAAAAATAATCAGTCATTCCCCAAACCTTTGGTGGCTCTGCTCCGGTTATCTCTAGCTTATTTGCTAACAAATTCAACAAACTTGATTTTCCAGAACCATTATTTCCATAAAAAAAAGTGATAGCATCTAAAACAATCACTTCGCCAGCGTGTTGTTTAAAACAATTGTAAGGATAGATATTAGGATTTTCAACCTCTTCCGATGACAACTGAACACTTCTAAGGTAACGCATAGCCTATTCACCTCTCATAAAAACAGCTTTTCTTCATTATATCAATTAATCAAATAAAGTGGCAAAAAAATAAGAGACTGTGACATAGATTGTCACAACCTCTTTGTTAAACATTTCAATAAAATTAAATAAAATTGACCGTCTCCACTACCTCAATAGCCGGATCAAGTGACTGCATAACCGGGCAATTTTTCGCAATTAATTTAAGACTACGTATTGCCCTATCTTGCAACTCTGGCGCAACCTTAACATCAAAGACCATCTCAATCTGCTTCACAGGTTCACTCTGACGGTCGGGATCTCGGGTATACTCAATTGTCACTCGCTCAAATGTATGAGGAACTTTTGAATTCTTCAAAATCGTTTGATAAACATACGCTCCACATGCCCCTACAGCCGCCACCAAACTTTGAACAGGTGAATAGCCATACTCTTTCAGCATCACCCAATTTCCTGTCGCAACGGGTAATTCCATTCCTTTTTCTCCTTGAACTAAAACCAGTTGATTGTTACTCATGTATCGTTCTCTCCTTTGCTACAAAATGATCTGGTTCAACTTCGACCCAGTCTAAATCCTTTGATGTATCAATACCTTCCAGACTCAACTCACTCCCATTAGCATAAGCTTGTCGCGCCTTAATCGGATCAGCTATTGGAATAGCTGCTAATAACCGCTTCGTATAAGCATGCTGAGGATTGTTAAAAATCCGATCAGTTGGTCCTAACTCAACCAACTTCCCTAAATACATCACCGCAATACGGCCAGAAATATAGCGAACCATAGATAAATCATGAGAAATAAATAAATAAGTTAAGGTCCATTCCTTTTGTAAGTCCATTAACAGATTGATAATTTGTGCCTGAATAGACACATCTAAAGCGGAAATAGGCTCATCACAAAGAATAAATTCTGGATTAACCGCTACTGCTCTAGCTATGCCAATTCTTTGCCGTTGACCACCACTGAACTCGCGTGGATATTTATGAATGGCCGCCCCAGTTAAGCCCACCTGATTTAGCATTGCTTCAGCCTTTTTTCTGGCCTCCTGCTTATCAAAAAGCAAGCTTAAAGGTTCAAGAACCTGCTCTAATGCCGTTAGTCTTGGATTTAATGAAGAATAAGGGTCTTGAAAAATAATCTGCATGCGTTGATGAATACGTTGTCGATCTTTTTTAGATAACTCACTGATCAATTGACCGTCAAAATAAATCCGCCCCTCATCAATCTCCTCAAGCTGTAAAATACTTCGGCCTAATGTTGTCTTACCGCTACCCGACTCGCCTACTAATCCCAAAGTTTCCCCTTTACGAATCGTCAGAGAAACATTGTCAATCGCTTTAACAATGGTCTCTGTTTGTCCGAAGGCATTCTTAACTGGAAAATATTTTTTTACTTGCTCTACTCTAACTAATTCTGTCATCAGTTGCCCCTTTCTGTAAGACTCTGTGCGTTCTTGTTAGGCTCACCATCTGACCTTTTTCGCTAGTTGCCTGTTCTGCATGATGATTTCCTAATGAATAAAGCCGCTCGCCTTTTTCACCTGTTGGAATTGCTTTTAGCAATTCTTTAGTATAGGCATGTTCAGGGCTATAAAAAATTTCATCCGTTGTTCCCTCTTCTACAATCTGACCATCGTACATTACTTTGATACTCTGACACATCCCAGCAACAATCCCAAAATCATGTGTTACTAGGATAACTGACAGCTCTTCTTCTTGCTGTAGCTGACGAATCAAATTCAAAATTTGCGCTTGGATGGTTACATCTAAGGCAGTTGTTGGTTCATCAGCTATGAGTAGCTTAGGCTTAGCTAACAGTGCCATCGCAATCATAATTCTCTGACGCATTCCTCCAGAAAGTTCATGAGGATATTGAGTCATTCGTTTTTCTGGCAATAAAATTCCCACTTTTGTTAATTCAGCAATCGCAGTTGTCTCTGCCACCTTCTTAGAAACCTTTTTTTGACGCTGAATAACTTCAATCAAATGATAGCCAATCGTTCGTAGTGGATTTAACGCTGTCATCGGGTCTTGAAAAATCATTGCAGCAGGTAACCGTTCCTGTTTATCGGCCCCACGCTTACTACCATCAAATTCAAAATCATCGTAAGTTAACACGGCATTTTCAGGTAGGATATTCATGAGCCCCTTCATCGAGATACTCTTTCCACTGCCAGACTCACCTACGATTCCAACTATTTCACCTTTAGGAATCACTAAATCAATGCCATGAATAATCTCTTGGGTTGGTTCATCTTTTTTTTCAAAATTGACTGACATATTAGTCATCGTTAATAGTGTCTCAGCCATCATTATCCCTCCACCAATGTGACATCACGTAAAAAATTGCCCAAACTATTAAATGAATAAACCGTTAAAATAATAAACACTCCCGGGATAATTGCCATATACGGAGCCTGCTGCAAGCTGCTTTGAGCATTTTGCAATAGACTTCCCCATGAGGCAACAGGCGGTTGAATCCCTATTCCTAAGAAACTTAAAGCTGACTCCGTCATAATTGCCCCTGAAATACTACCTGTAGCAGCAACAATCAATGTCGAAAGTACCGCTGGAAAAATATGGCGGCGAATGATTAGAAACTGTTTCTCACCAATAAATTGCGCGTAAACAACGTACTCTCGTTCTTTCGCAGATAAGGTCTCTGCCCTAATTAATCGAGCAATTGGCATCCATGAGAAACACCCTATAACAAAAATAATCGTTACTAAACCCGGTTTTAATAAAACACTCAAGACAATTACTAAAACTAACCAAGGAATAGAAGATAGAATATCAACAAATCTCATTAAAACATTGTCAACCCAACCACCAAAATAACCAGATACAAGGCCAACAAAAGTACCAATAAAAGTTGAAGCTAGCATCGCTAAAACCCCTACCAATAATGAAATTCGACCCCCATAAATCACTCGAATAAAGTAATCACGACCAATTTCGTCTGTACCAAAAATATGCTTTAAACTAGGCGTTGCCGACATATTTGCCACATCCGTTTGGTTAGGATCAATTGGAATCAGCGGTGCTAAAAGAGCTAGTATGATTAAGAGGCTTAGGAAAATAATCACAACCCAATAACGTGGTTGACGACGCAAGACCTTTTGCCATTTCTGACTTAATTTCATTTGGCGCCTCCTTGTCTGATTCGTGGATCCACGATTGTATATAAGACATCAGAAAGTAAATTTCCCAAAATAACTAACGTCGCAGAAAGTAGCATCACTGCCATGATGACAGGATAATCTAAACTCTTTGTAGCAGTCATTAAGAACGGACCAATCCCTGGCCACCCAAAAATACTTTCCGTAATAATCGCACCAGTTACCAACATCGGTAACGCTAAACCAATTTGTGTGACAATCGGTAGTAAGACATTTTTACTAACATGTCTAAAGAATATCTCTCTTTTAGAAGCTCCAAACGATCGTTGCACCGTTACATAATCTTCCGATAATTGAAGTAAGGTAGATGAACGGACATAGCGCGTTAAATCTGGAAAAAATGCCACTACTAAAACGATATAAGGCATAATAAAATGCTGTAAAAAATCACTAAAAGAGTTCTCTAGCCCAACTGTGTGCATCCCGATGATGGGCAATAAATCAAAGCGATATCCTAATAAATAAATCAGAATCATCGCAAACCAAAATGTTGGCATTGAAATGCCAACCGAACAAATCCCATCAATCAACCGATCCAAAAATTTGCCTTTATTAGCACCTGCTACTAAACCAAGAATGATAGCAAAAATCAAAGCCGTAACGTACGCCGGTAAAATTAATTTAATCGTATTAGGGATACGCGTTACCAATTCTCCACCAATACTTGCTTGACTGACTAAGGAATGACCAAAGTCACCACTAATAATTTGTTTTAGCCACAATACATATTGAACTAAAAAAGGTTGATCCAACCCATAACGAGCACGCATAATATCAATTGTCTCTTGCGACATATTTGGGGTAGTAATCGCATCAATTGCATCATATGGTGCAAGATGGATCATTGAAAAAACGATAAAGGAAACGACTAACAACAAAGGAATAACTTGTAGTATTCGTTTCGCTATATACTTAGCCAAATTGGCTCACTCCTCTCATAAAGACCACTTAAACACTAAGAGCCGTCAATCATCACATTAAACAAGAAAAAGCTTCACAAGTCGCTGTTCTATTCTGAGCAGACACTAGGTCTTAGGAAACTCAGCGCTTTACGGCCTACTTATGAAGCTTTACAGATTTATTTAATGGTTAATTTTGATACATCCTCAAAGGTATAGATTGGCACTAAGCCTGCTTCTTTCACATTAGATATAGCCTTATTAACAGCCAAAACTTTACGGCTATCGACGATTGGATAAAAAGTAGCATCATCTGCTATTTGCTGTTGCAACTCTTTGTAGATGTCTTTACGTTTAGCTTCATCCAATTCAACCGCTCCCTCATTAAACAACTTATCCGTCGCTTCACTCTTATATTGGAAGTAGTTAGCTGAACCACCTGTGGCAAATAAAGCCGAGTACAAATCTGGATCGTTCCCCATAATATAGCCCCCCATGAAGAGGTCATACTTAGTAGAATCAGGTTTTTTCAGTTCAGCAAAAATTGCTGCACCGTCACCACCGGCTAATTCTACCGTGATACCAGCTTTTTGTAATTGTTGCTGAATTAATGTAGCTTGAATCGTTTGAACAGGGTCCTCAGAAGAAAAAGCTAGATTCAATTTAACTTTATCAACTCCCGCTTCTTTTAATAAGCTTTTTGATTTTTCAACATCCGTTGCATATTTTTCAACATCGTCTGTTGAAAAAGGATTAGCTGGAGGTAAGATTGAATAAACATTTTCATAATATTTATCAGATAAATAGCCTGCTTTGTTCAACTCATCTTTATCCAGTGCATACAGCACAGCCTGACGAACTTTAACGTCCTTAAGCGCTTCTGAGCTGTTATTTAAGCCCATATAGCCTACACGGTTTTCACTATATTCATACGTATCTAAATCAGCCTTGCCTAATTCTTTTATATCATTTGGTAAAACAAATGACGCATCAACCTCACCTTTTTGTAAAGCAAGTTTTGTCGTATCTGCATTGCCAATAATTCGTAATGTTACTTTTGGAATAGAAGGTTTGCCACCATAATAGGAATCATTCGCTTCAAATTGTAAATACTCACCACGTTTGTAAGTCATCAATTTATAAGGACCAGTCCCAACTGGATCAGCTTTCAATTCATTTCCTGCAAAATCAGTTTCATCTTTAAACACATGCTCTGGAATAATATAGGTTTCTGTTGCAATGTTATTAATTGCTGCAGCACTTACTGATGGCAACTGGAACTTAACGGTTGTATCATCAATTTTTTCAACTGCAATTGGTTGATCGCCTACCCATAAACTATCTGAATTACCATTTTCTTTTTTCACCTTTTGTTCATAAGTAAAAACAACATCATCCGCTGTAAACGGCTCACCATCTGACCACTTAACATCAGCTTTTAGCTTAACAGTCAACGATTTACCATCTGTAGCTGGTTCAAGGCTCTCTGCTAACTCCATCTTTTGTGAGCCATCTCCCTCAATCCTAACAAGTGGTGAATAAACCATGTTAGTCGCCGTTAAGCCCCAGCGATCGCTTACCGTGATCGGGTTGAGCGATGTCGGATCACCATTAATCGCATAGGTGAACGTGTCTTTGTCTTTCTTTTCCTTTGTTGCTGAACTTTTGTCTGTATCAGAACCTGTTCCACAGCTGGCCAAAACTAAACCTGCCACTGCGAGTGCTCCGAAAAGCCATTTTTTTTCCATCAAATCTCTCCTTTTAGGATGATTAATTGATTTAAAGGATCTTTTAATCATTTATTTAATAACAGCTTTCAGTATAGCCAATAAAGTAAGGAATCGTCAATTAAATTAGCCTGAATTTGGTGATAAATTGTAAGTAATTTTCTTTCACTAATTTCAACGCAGAAAAAAACAGACTTTAGGTTCCCTTCATTAATAGATGTAAAAAATATAAACCATCTGCTACAAAAAACGTTAGCTACAAGTCACCCCTTGACAGAAGTCTCTTGTAGCTAACGTCAGACATCATTATTACACTTTATTTGGCACTCCTACCTCTGTCATTTGACCATCTCGAATCTTAATTACACGGTCACAATAACTTAATAAACGTTCATCATGTGTGACCATAACAATGCCTTTATTTTTGGCCTTAGCCTCATTAGCTAACAACTCAACTACTTCAAAGGCTTTTTCAGAATCTAGGCTGGCTGTTGGCTCATCAGCTAAAATTACTGCTGGATCATGGTAAAGAGCACATGCTATTGCAACTCTTTGGCGCTCACCCCCAGATAAATCCCGAGGATACTTATCACGTAATTCGGCTATCCCTAAACTATTCAGCAATTCATCTCTTTTGGCTGGATTCCGCTTCGTTTTATCCACTTTTTCGATTAACTTAAACTGATCGATTACTGTTAAAAATGGAACTAGATTGGAGCTCTGCAAGATAAAGCCAATTTGTTTAAATCTTAACCTTAATAATTCTTTTTTACTTAATTTTTTTAACTGCTTCTCACCAATAAAAACCTCACCGCTTGTCGGTTCTTGCAAGCCCGCGGCCAGCGTTAAAAATGTACTTTTTCCTGAACCAGAAGGACCGATGACAGCAACAAATTCTCCTTGATTAATCGTAATTGAGGACTCACTTAAAGCAGTCACTTCAGTATGACCACTCCCAAATTTTTTCTTAACATTAACAAGCTCTAATACTTTTGACATCTGTCTAACCTCCTATGGCAACTAGTGGATCAATTTTAGCAACTGTTCTAATAGAAAAAGCGCCACCTAAAATAGCGGCTAAGATTAGCAATCCGCTAAAAACTACCATCCTTGAATAATTACTGGCATAAGGCATCGAATCAGGTAAAAATAAGACTGTTACACTTGTCAAAATCAACCCCAAACTAACGCCAACGATAGCTAAAAATGCCGTTTGCAATAATACTGATTTTGCCAAATAACTTGTTGGAACGCCTTGAACTTTTAAAACACCAAACATCCCCGTCTTTTGAAGGGTCATCACAAAGATAAAAATCCCTAAAATAAACGCAGAAATTACAATTAAAAAGTAAATCATGCCATCTAACGTTAAATTTTGCGCACTATAACCAGGTAGCTTTTCTATAAAATCTGCAATGCCGATCACTTGACTATTCTTATCAGTAGTCGTCACATTCGTTTGTTTTGACCTCACAACAAAGCCATTGACCAACTCACTTGCTGAAGGAGAATCACCGTATTTAATAGCTCGCCAAGTTTCTAAATTAGTATAAATAACTGGCACAATATTGAAACTACTTTCTTTCGTCCAACCGACAATTTCTAGTTCTTCCTCATATTTACCTGCTGTCAATTTGTCCCCTAATTTAAAGCCTTGATTTTTCAACGATTCAGAAGCAACAAGTTGATTTTTAGCTAACTTACTTTGCCCCTCTATCACTTTTGGCATTAAAAATCCAGACGTATTAATTCCAAATAGGCTAACATTAGTCAGTTCAGCTGACTCATCATTTTTTTCTCTAATGGCCAAAGAGAGTTGACCAATTGGTTCAGCAGTGCCTCCTTTGATCGACTCTTTGACACTCATCTCTAAACTCGAAGCATTTAAATTACTATTAGCTTCTTCGGCTAAAACAACCTCATCTGCTTCCCATTGGTCCACCGCCAAGCGATTACCTTGAGCTAAACCATTAGCTAAGCCAGACAAAATGAAAATTAACCACGCAACTAATGCCATGACCAAAATAACCAACACGTATTTTCCTTTTGAATACTTAATTTCATTTATCCCTAGAAACATTTCTCATCACATCTTTCATTTTGAATAAATAAAATATATCACTTATCAATTGATAAATGAAATAATTTGCTTATCAATTGATAAATAAATAAAAAAAAAGACTCTTCTTTTAAGAAGAGCTCTTAAGCTATGATAATTCCATGAAGCATAAACTCAATAAACAGTTTCACATCTTCATATTGCGTAGTCTTTTGATAAGTCTGCTGGATACTAAGCATTGAACTGACATTATAGAGCACAAAGCGAGCTGCCTCTTCAACAGAAACACCCTCACGCAACGAATTTTCAACGGATGTTTGCTTAAAAACAGCGGCAAAATTGTCGCTGTAAGTCTGTTTAAAAATCAAATAAAGGTCGCCGTGAGACTCTGTGTCCATCTCAACAAACATATCATTTAACATCAAAAATAAGTTGGTTGGATGCTTGTCGATCAACAACTCGATCATCTCAAATAATTTTTGTTCTAAAGGCAGACTCCCCTCAACTATGACAGCCAAATCCCGTTGGACATTATCAGTTAGTTGCCCAATGACTGCCAAGTATAACTCTTTTTTATTTTTAAAATGATGATAAAGATTCGGCTGAGTAATATGAACTCGTTCAGCAATTTCACGCGTAGACGTATGCTTAAACCCTTTACTCATGAAAAGCTCTGAAGCCTCATCCAGAATAGCCTGACGGGTCTTCTCTAGCTCTATTTTTCGTGTATTAATTTTTCCCATCAGACCGCTCTCCCTTCGCGTATTCAGTTTTATTCTAGCACAGAATAAAGTCATTTTGGTCAAAAATAGAAATTTAGTTATACCTCATTTGATTTCACTAGCTGAGTTCCAATGAATTCCCCCAAGAATTGGCTTATTCATGGTATAATTAACCAAAGAAAAGGAGGCGACGGCATGCAAGAATCATTAATAACCAAAAAAGTCATCGCCTACTCCTTAAAAAAATTGATGGAAGAAACACCCTTTCAAAAAATTTCCATCCGCCAAATTATGGAACAAGCTGAAATTCGTCGGCAAACATTTTATGATCATTTTCAAGATAAGTATGAATTATTAGCTTGGATTTACCAACAAGATATTAGCGAAAATATCAGTGACTTTTTAGACTATGAAAAGTGGCATAAAGTTGTCTTTCGCATCCTTGATTATTTTTGTCGTCACCAAGTTTTTTATCGCAATGCCCTCTCTATTTCTGAGCAAAACTCCTTCGATCATTATTTTTTTGAGCATACTCAAGAGTTACTTAGAACGATTATTAACGACGTAGCGACAAAACAAACGTATACTATTTCGCCTAAACAACTAGAGTTTAGCGCTGAACTTCTAAGTCACGCCTTTGTGGGACTCACCAAAGAGTGGCTGATGACTGGCTGCCCCCAAAGCTCAGAAGAGTTAGCAACCATCACTTCAGAAACCTTAGAAAATGCCATAATCGGAATATTGATGAGCTCAAAATAGTCTGCACAAATCAAACAACCAAAAAGAAGAGAGAACGCAACCGTCAGCTCCCTCTTCTTTTTGTATTTACCAACCGTAAGCATCTGTCGGTAGAACCAAATAATCCACCCAACGATCATCCAGAATCTCTAAAAAGGTCAAAGAAACACCGGCCATGTTAAGTGACGTCATAAAGTTACCTACCTTCTTAAACCGAATAGTAATTCCTTCTAATTCTAACAAGCGACGCACATCGTTAGCAAAAATGGCTAATTCCATAAAAGGAGTGCCACCCAACCCATTAATTAGGATGGCCAGTTTACTTCCAGCATGTAACGGGTACTGAGATTTCAATTTATTGACCAACTCATTGGCCAATTTTTCAGACGATTCCATCGGCTCTTCGCGATAACCAGCTTCTCCATGAATCCCAATCCCAAATGAAATTTCCCGCTCTGCTAATTCAAATTGGCTAGTCTCAGTCCCGGGCAAAGTTCCTGGTGCTAATGCAACACCCAAAGTATTTAGTGACCCCACTACCCGCTCTGCCAACTCCTCTAACTCTACTAATCCCAAACCACTAACTGCTGCCCCACAAACAATTTTATGGACAAAAACAGTTCCCGCAACTCCCCGTCGCCGCTTCTTAAAATTACTTTTCTCAATAGAGCAATCGTCATTGACAATCACATGCTTAACAGCAATTCCTTTTTCAATTGCCAATGCTTCTGCGGCTAAGAAACTAGCCACATCGGCTTCAAAGTTTTTAATCACTAAGAAGACACCTGCCCCTTGATCGGCTTGTTCAATGGCAGTAACGATCATTTCTGGCGTTGGAGGTGTGAAAACTGCTCCATTGACACTGGCAGCTAAAAAATTTTGCCCAACATAGCCAGAATGAGCCGGCTCATGACCTGTCCCTCCGCCACTAATTACTGCCACTGTGCCAGACTCTAATTGACGTCGAAGTATAATACCTGTTTTCGGTACTCTTTCAAGTCGCTCTTGATGAGCAAAAGCAACACCATCTAATAACTGTGTCACCACATCTTTTGGTTTATTAATAATTTTTTTCATTGTCAACACCTCTAAAATCAATCTCTAGCATTCTCATAAAGTAGTTACTTGTACTAGTTTACCATAGTCCTTATAAGATAAGATAAATTAAATGTCCTTAGAACCAGACCAAAACTAACTAAAGCGGTCGTTCTAAGGACATTGTTACTAATTCAGTTGGTAATTTTTGTTAGGCATCTATGAACTAGACGTTCAAGCGACAATTATTTTACAAAGCCACTTGTTTTTTATAATCACGACCAATTTTGTCTGCCACGATTATCGCTGAAGCTACTGCTTCTACTTCAATTGGGAAAGGCATTGAATGAATAGATTCTTCTGGGATGCACGCTTTTTCAGCTACAGCAACCGCTTCTTCAAAACTAATACTCTCGACACCAATATCTGCTAAACAAACTGGCAAGCCTATTGATAAAGAAAAATCTAATACCTCATACAATTCTTCTGTTTCAGCATTTTCTAATACTAGTTGACAAATAGTACTAAAGGCAACTTTTTCACCGTGAAAATAGTGATGAGTCCCTTCTAAAACGGTTAAACCATCATGAATTGCGTGAATCGCCGCTAAACCACTACTTTCAAACCCTAATCCTGAAAGTAAAATATTTGTTTCAACAATATTCTCTAAAGCAGGGGTCACGATATTATTATCACAGGCGATTTTAGCATTATATCCATCTTCTAGTAAAGTCTCATAACACACTTTCGCCATCGTATACGCGGCAATTGTATGCTTCGCAGGCTTTGTTTCTTTCGTTAGATAACCACAAGGCAGCCCCGCATTAACATTTGAGAAAGAATTTGCCGTTGCACGCGCTTCAAATAAGGTTGATAGTGCATCGCCCATTCCAGCTACTAGAAAACGAGTTGGGGCGTTAGCGATTATTTTAGTGTCAACCAAGACCACACTCGGACTTTGCTTAAAGTAGGCATAGTCATCAAACTCTCCCTCTGGCGTGTAAAGGACTGCCGAATGACTGGTAGGGGCATCCGTTGCTGCAATCGTCGGTACAATAATCAGTGCCTCTCCTTCAGCCACACATTTTGACGTGTCAATCGCTTTTCCGCCACCCAAGCCAATTACACAATCAGTTGCATTTTCTTTAGCCAATTCTTGCAAACGCGCCACTTCTTGACGAGAGCACTCACCATTAAAATGACTAGAAATGATTGTTACGCCAAACCTCGTAGCGGTTTCATCTAGTTGCTTTTGAACCCGCTTAATATCATCTTCATGAGCAATTAATAAAGCTGACTCTCCAAAGGTTTTAATAAAATAGCCTAAATTTACTAATTCATCCTCGCCTTGAACATATTTTGTAGGACTAATAAATGCTTTTCTCATCTGATCATTACCTCCAATTAATTTGATTGCTGTTGATCTAACCATGTAATAACTTCTGTATAAATATCTTGCTTAGATGGTTCATTGAAAATTTCGTGAAAGAGCTTAGCATATATTTTTAACGTTTTATCCTTAGACCCAATGTCACCAAAGAAATCACGAGAATCCTTTTCTGCAACAATACCATCATCTGCACCATGTAAAATCAGTGTTGGCTCAACAAAAGCTTGATTATTTTCTTTAAGCCACTTAATTCCTTCTGGTACGATATTCAATAAACCAATTGAAATTTTCTTTTCCACCAAGGGATCATTCATATAAGCAACACCAACCTCTGGATCACTGCAAACCCCATCCCCCAATGAATTATCTAAATAAGTATCAACTGGCGCTTCAATTGGTAATGGGCCAAAAACTTCGTTATTATAGCGTGTCAAAGCGCCTGACATCACAATGCCATTAACTATCCCGGGATACTTTGTGCCAAACATCGAAACAGTGAAACCGCCCATACTATGGCCAATCAAATAAATTGGCAGCTCTGGATAGTCAGCTTTAGCTAAATCAACCAGCGTTTTACAATCATCTGGCAGCTCATTAAAATTACTAAAAAAGACTCTTTTTCCCTCTGAGCGAGCATGACCACGTTGATCGTAACGATAGACCACATAATTGGCCGCTAATAATCGCTCAGTAAGTGCGTCATAACGATTGAGATGCTCTGCTAATCCATGGACGATAATCGTCACTGCTTGGGGATTAGCTGGCACATCCTTTCGTGTAAAAAGATGTGTGCCATCAAATGATTTGACCATACTTTCTTGCTTCATCAACTAACATCCTCCTTAACATTCTATCCTAATTTATTTTATTTTTAGAGGCTCTAACTGATCGTCAATCGCCTGTAAACTTGCTCCTGCTTGAATCAAAGCTGCTGCAGTATAGCTTCCTTCAATCAATGCTACATCGTATAATTGGACTTCTTTTTCAGACACTTCCATGACCATCTCTAAATTCATCTTAGCACTACCTAAATCATAAAAAGCTAACAATTTTTCAGCTTCATTCTCTGCAAATGCCTGCTGAATTTTATCGAAACTCGTTCCAATTTCATTATCATCTGTTCCACCTGCATAAGTAATCGCAACATCTTTTGCGACTTCTCTCATCAGCCTTACCACACCTACCGCGATCTCTGGAACATGAGACACAACAACTACGCCTAGTTTGGTCATTACACTACCCCCGCTTCTAACATTGTTTCAAATAAATAACGACTGGAAATCGTGCCCGGATCCAGATGTCCAATCGAGCGTTCACCTAAATAAGACGCACGCCCCTTTGTAGCAATTTTATTTTTTGTCCGCTCGCTAATTTCCACTAACGTCTCAGGCGTCAGGTTATTTTCTGAGAGTGCTTCAATCGCCCCTGCCCACATATCAACCATGGTTTTTTCGCCCACCTCTGCTTTACCGCGCATTTGAATACCAGCTAATCCCGCTTCTAAAATCGGAATCAACCCATCCGTTGTCATCGCTGCTTTTGCCATGCCAATAAAAGCCGAGCCATATAGAGGACCAGAAGCTCCGCCTACTTTGCTCACCAAAGTCATTCCAGCTAATTTAAACACATCTGCAACCGTATCAGTTTTTTTATCCTCTAAAGCCGTCACCATTTCAGCTGTTCCTCTAGCCATATTCGTTCCATGATCGCCATCACCAATTGCACTATCAAGCTCACTTAAATAAGCTTTTTCTTGATTAATCTTCTTAGCAAAAAGCGTTAACCAAGTTGTTACTTTTGCTCCATCCATCAACTATCATCCTTTCATACTCCCCTTACCAAGCGATTGTTTTAACTGAATAGGTCAAGTGCTCCAACCAGCTTGGCTCATCCAATTTAATCATGGTTAAAGATAAACCCGTCATGTCTATCGCAGTCATATAATCGCCAACTTTTTTAAAGCTGATCGTTAAATTGTCTGCTGCCAACAACTCTTTAACATCATTCATAAAAATATATTGCTCCATCAACGGTGTACTACCTAATCCATTAACTAATACCCCAAACTCATCACCTGACTGCCACTGAAACTGCTCTTTCAATTTTCCAACAATTTCTTTTGCAAGCTCTTTAGATGACATGATTTTCTCTTTTCGGTAACCTGGTTCGCCGTGAATACCCACGCCAAATTCTAATTCATCTTCTCCTAAAACAAATCCTGGATGTCCTACTGCTGGAACAGTAGCGCCAGATAAAGCAACACCAAGCGTTTTAATATTAGGAACAATTTGATCGGCCAACTGCTTAAGCTCGGTCAAACTAGCACCTTGATCCGCAGCCGCTCCTAAAATTTTATGCACCAAAATAGTCCCCGCAACGCCACGTTTTCCTGCTGTATATGTGCTATCCTCCACAGCGATATCATCATCAACAATCACCGTTTCAACTTGAATACCTTCCATTTCAGCTAATTCTTGAGCCATCTCAAAATTCATGACATCTCCCGAATAATTTTTGATGATTAAGAACACACCTCCCCCTTGATCAACAGCCTTAATAGCTTCCAACACTTGATCGGGCGTCGGCGAAGTAAAAACTGGCCCACACACAGCCCCGCTCAGCATTCCTTGGCCAACAAACCCAGCATGCGCTGGCTCATGGCCACTTCCACCACCCGAAACAAGACTTACCTTATCTTTTTGTAACTGACGGCTAACAATCACACCGCTTTCATTTAAGCGCTTTAAACTATCACCATGTGTAAAAACTAACCCTTCTAACAGTTCATCGACGACCGTTTCAGGCGAATTAATAATTTTTTTCATCCTGTCCTCTTCCTTTCTTGATCTTGAGTTAATCTTACAATGAAAAGGATTTCTTGGGAACGGACAAAAAAACGAATTTGTCCAGATTCACTCTTTTTAACTTATCAACAGCTCAAAAAACTACTCAGCTCGTCTCCTCACACTGAATAGTTTCTCTTATTAATTAACCCTCTTTTTTAACCATAAACCAGCTTTGCCAACTCGGTAAATTTCCAAATGATACGGCCCATACTTAGGTTTTTCACTCGGTTCAATTTGATTAGCCAAGCGAGCTATACACAGTCTTCGCATATCTAACAACGTTTCATAGGAAATTAAAGGATTCTGACCTTCATTCATAACCCTTTGGTGAGGCCGATGACCACCAACGTAAGTATAATCAGCATATGGTTCTAATTGCACAATCAGTCTTTCTATCACTTTCAGATAATCAGACAGCTTACCACTATTAGGCAACCACAGCCACGTATTCTGATAAAATGCATCCCCAACAAAGATCATTTTTTCCTTTTTGTAAATAAATAGACTAGAGCCTGGCGAGTGACCAGGTGTCTCAACAACTTCTATTTGAGCTTGATCTGAAAGACCGAAGAAATCTCCCTCTTTAAAAGTTAAATACGTCGCCACACGATAACGTTTCGGACGCGCTCTAAAGATTAGTGTTGCAAACCACGCCTCCCACTTCAATGTTTGCCAAGTCGCCAACTCTACCTGTGGCACATAAATCGTATCAAATTCATCTGCGTGATACATATGATCACAGTGCATATGGGTGATTAACAAAACCAATGGCTTAGTCGTATAACTCTCCAACAAAGGGCGAATATTATCTACTTCCATCGCCGTATCAATCACATAAGCCTGTTCCTCGCCCTCTATTAAATAAAACACATGGTTGCGCCGACTCGTAAAACTAGTAACAGTTGGACTAATTTGGTCGATAAAATAATCAGTCATCCTACACCTCTCAATTAGGTTTTCTTTCTCTCATTGTAACACACCCATACCTTTCAAATCACTCTCGCACAATCGCTAACCAAATGTACGTCTTTCCCCTACCTCTTAAGTAATTGGCTCTGCCTTACCCCCATACTAAGTAGGGTAAAAATCAAAAAAAGTTATCAAGTAGGCAAATGTTTGCCTACTTGATAACTATAACTTATGCTTTTTATTTAGCTCCAACCTCTTGGCCTGCAATTCGACCAAAAACAATAATATCCGTAATAGCATTACCACCTAAACGATTGCTTCCGTGTATCACACCAGTTAATTCCCCTGCCGCATATAAGCCCGGAATCGCTTTGCCGTCTGTATTGAGCACCTCAGTCTTATCATTAATAACGAGTCCACCCATTGTATGGTGAACTGACGGTGCCGCTTTTTCAATATAATAAGGTCCCTTTTCCAATGAAACTAAACCGCCACGATGATTAAAGTCTTTATCTTTACCATCTTTTGCATATTGATTCACTTTTTTGATCGTTTCTTTTAAGTTCTCCGTATCAATATCGAAAAAGGCTGCTGCTTCTTCAATTGTATCTGCCTTAACAATTAATTTTTGTTTTACTAGTTCGTCATACTCATCACCATGGGCTTCCATCGTTTTTGAGATTTTGTTAAGATCTTCATTCCATAACTGATACGTATAGCTACCAGTCTGTTCTAAAATCGCATTTGAGATCACATCACGACGTTCCAATTCCTCAACAAATCGCTGTCCTTCTTGATTAATTAAAATCGCACCATCAAATCGAGTATCTGCTAACAATGAGATTACCCCTGTCTCAATATTACAAACAGGATAGGTTTGAATACTTTCCATATTCGTCAAGTCCGCGCCAACTTTTTCAGCCATTACAATACCGTCACCAGTTGATCCTTCAGTCACCGTAGACATATAGCTTTCATCCATTTTAGGATTATATTTTTTCCGCATCTCGATATTTGAACCAAAGCCACCCGTTGTCAATACAACCCCATCTTTAGCTAAATAAGAAATAGTTTGCTCTTGACGATTAGTCGCTTCAACACCTGTTACTTTACCATCTTTATCTTGAATTAACTCTTTTGCTGTAGTATTAAGCTTAATTGGAATTTTCAAGTCCTCTGCTTTTTTACGGAACTTTTTAATCACTTCAGCGCCAGTATGCCCTACTGGAATCAATGCTCGTTTATATGAATGACCACCGAATTGAAACAACTGATCATCAATAAACTCAACCTTAATATCGTCTCTTAACCATTCGGCTGCTGACAGTGCATTTTTAGTCATCACTTCAACCATATGAGGGTCCCCAACATTGTCGCCCCCTTTTAAGGTATCTTTCGTCATTACTTCAGGGGAATCACCCTTAATCCCTAATTTTTCTTGCACCCAGTTATTTGGTACATTCATTTCCGCTCCTGAAATCAAGGTATTGCCACCTACTGCAGGCATTTTTTCAATTAAGACCACTGATTTACCTGCTTCTTTTGCCTCAATCGCCGCACTAAATCCAGCCCCACCTGAGCCTACAACCACAACATCATAGGTCTGTTCTGTCTGTTCTGTCTCTTCTTTTTCTTTTCCTTTATCTTTCTTGCTTCCAGCAACCAGTGTTATACCTGATTTCTTAAGCGCATCTTTAACTGCTGCAATATAGCCATCACTCGTTGCAGTTGAGCCTGTTACGACATCAACTTCAGGTGAATTTGTCTCAACTATTGTCTCTTTTAATTCATCATAAACCGGCTCTGCCAAGACTTCATTTTCAGTATGTTTGACAACCTTAATATCATCGATTTGTTTATCCTTAATAGTCACCTCTACTTTAATGTCGCCGTGCTTACCGTCACCTTTTCCTTCGAAAGTGCCATCACCAATCGCCTCATTAGCTTGACAACCCGCCAACGCCAAGACTGTTAAGAGTGTTGCCCCAAAACGGAAAATCTTTTTCATTATTTCTCCTCCTAGAAATTAGTGTTATACTATAATTGTTTCATCTGCAACAGATTTGTTCATACGTGAGCATGATGTAAATCTAAGCTTATGAGTAAATTATAGGTATAATCACTCATCTTGTCTTTACACAAATCCGTAAAAACTTGCACAAATCAGACTACTTGTTAAAAAAATCACGAGACTTTATAAAAGGATAACAGATAATCATGTCACTTAAACAAAAACTCTTACTTAGTACTAGCTTACTTTTTATACTATTATTTATAGGTCTTTTTATTGCTATTAATCGGGAAATAAGACTGACAACTTTACCACTCAATAGTCGAGCCACTCAACAGATTGTCACGAGTAAAAGTAAACAAATCAATGATTGGTTCAGCGAGCGAATCAGTGAAATTGCTACTCTAGGCGAATTTTCAAGTCGGCATGATTTAACAACATCAGAGCTTTTTGAAGAAACAAAAGCCATCGAGCAACGTCAGAAAAATATCTATGAATCTATTCGTTTGGTAACAACAGAGGGCATTTCCAAATCATGGATAGCACCCAGTTTTTCAATTCGCGATCGTCATTACTATCAACGCTTAGCTGACAGTAACTTAACATATGCCGTCAGTAATGCTCTTCATTCAAAAGAGGCCAACCACGATATTATTATTGTGCTATACCGTTTACCAAAACCAACAACTGATTCAATCCAGTACATCGCTGCGGCAATTAACGTTGAAAAAATGGAAGCTATGGCAGAAGAACTCACCATTTATGATGGCGTCGGCGAACTCGTTAACAAACAGCCTGATAGCGTGTCTGTCGACAAGCAGCTAACAACCGCAAAAGAAAAGCGCCTAACCTTTAATGGCCATATTGACCTACTACCAGATTGGTCAATCAATTATACGGTGAGCCAAGCCGAACTTTTACAAACTGATTTACGCATTCAGCGAATCACTTTTGTATTGGCTGCGATTCTTTTCATCGTTCTAATGCTTTTCTTATTCTTACTTTTGCGGTCATTTATTAGACCCTTAGAAAATTTAAACAAGACAATGGCTGCTGTTCAAGCTGGCGATCAAGACGCACGAGCGACCGTCATTTCTAATGATGAAATCGGTCAAGTCAGTCAACAATTCAATGTCATGCTTGAACAAATCTACGCTGTTCAGCAAGACAATATCAATGGACAAATCCGCTTACTACAAGAACAGGTCAAGCCACACTTTTTATACAATACGCTGGACACTATTCAGTGGCTTGCCGCTGAAGGTGATAGCCTTGGCGTTGAACAAGTCGTCACTGCTCTCAGTGATTATTTTCGAGTTGGATTAAATAATGGTTCAGAAATGACTACATTAGAGAAGGAATTACAACATGTGAGTAGTTATTTAACGATCCAGGAAATTCGCTATGAAAAGCAAATCAGCTTAACTTATAACTCACCAGATGATTTGCTACAAGCAATTGTTCCACATTTTCTGCTGCAGCCTTTGGTTGAAAATGCCTTGTATCATGGCATTCGTCCACTTCCTTTAAAAGGACAAACTTTGACTATCCAAGCAACCTTAGAAGATAATAAACTATTGATCACGGTTGCTAACACAGGGCAACTTCCGACTTCGGAGAAGCTCGCCGCTATTCAAGACTTCCTTGCCAGTGATTTATCAGAGCGAGAAGCAGTTGGATTCGGTCTGTACAGTATTACTTTTCGCCTAAAGCTCATCTACCAGCAAGCAGCTTCCTTCTCTGTAGCTGTTACCGATGAACAGTTTGTCGCTAAACTAACGATTCCATATCAAAAGGAGACTAGCCATGACACTACTCATCGTTGATGATGAACCCATAATTAGACGTGGGCTCACTAAAATGGTCACCCAAACAACTGCCCTTTTTGAGCACATCCTCCAAGCAGAAAATGCTCACGATGCTCTGCAGTTGTTCACTAGCAACACTAACATTACAGTTGTTTTTGCTGATATTAATCTACCAGATATGAACGGTTTAGATCTCGTCGCAGCAATCAAAAAAATCAATCCTAAGACATTAATTGTCATGATTAGCGGCTATGATGATTTTTCATATGCCAGACAGGCCATTCATCTAGGTGTTTTTGATTATCTATTGAAGCCAGTCGCACAATCAGATATTCATGATTTATTAGATAAACTCACGATACACCTTGATACTCATAAGGAAGCGAGTCAAAAAAAAAAAGCCTACTCATCAAATGATTTATGCAACCAAGCAGCTTCTTATTTGTCTCAGCATTACGCCAAAAAAGACCTGTCGCTTTCTATGGTAGCAACTGCTCTTTTCGTTGATTCTTCTTATCTAAGTAAACAAATGAAACGTCACCTTGGAAAATCATTCAACGAGTACTTAGCAACCTTAAGAATTGAAAAAGCTAAAGAATTGCTCCTCATGCCAACCCACTATTCCATCCAAGAAATTGGAGAAAAAATTGGTTACCCTAATCAGCATTATTTTAGTCGCATTTTTAAACAACACACAAAACTAAGCCCAAGTCAATATCGACAGCACTAAAATAAGAGCTGGGACATAAAGTCGTTTTGCTCCGAGCACTACGTAAGCTCCGATACCTTAACTCTCTTCGATGTCCCTCATTTCTAAGGGCTAAAGCCCAAAGATTGATGGCTTGCAAGTTTACTTGCTTAGTGTTTAGGATAACGAAACAACGTGTAGTGGCCCTTATCTCGAAAAACCCGAACAATCGGTAATTTCGATTGCTCGGGTTTTGAGAAATTGCCGAGATAGCAGACTTTTGGAGCGCGTTTATCATATAATAAAGAGAGGGTAAGACTTTTATACGAAAACTAAACCTGTAAAAAAACAAAAAAAGCTACCTCCTACTAAAAGCGTGGTTTGCCAAATTTGGTCTAGAGCACTTTAACAGATAGTTGTTAAAGTGTTCTTTCTATTTTGTAAATAACTTCCTCCAAGTTCTTTATAGCGGGACTGATCGGAAAAC
>NZ_JCAQHY010000022.1:0-614 GCF_059621045.1 Vagococcus sp. WN80Y | reverse complement strand
AGCAAACCGCACTCTCGGCACTATTTCCCCATTTTCAGGGAACAACTGCTGTAGAAAGCCTTTCTTCATCTGCTGTAGAGCTTTTAGCTTACGTTGATGAAGAGTGATAGTGTTATCTAACTGTTTGAAGAAAGAGCTTATTTTTTTCTGTTCTTCAATTTTTGGTACATCAATTTCATAATTTTTTATATTTGGAATTCCAAAATTTGCTACGGTAGTGGATTCTGCATTCCTGATAGCAATCTCCTTTTTGAATTTCGGTGCAAGTAACGTAGATACTAAAAAATTCGGGATTAGGTCATTGTTTGCCCTGATCCCAACCATACGTTGACCTAAAAAATAACTATTATCATCTTCAGGAATGATAGCCGCTTCTCCAATTGGTGCTTCCCTTGAAAAAACAACGTCTCCACTATGCAAATGGATTCTTTCAGACCAAATTTCATATGTTTCTCTTGTAACACTATCCATTTTTTTAGGATATAAAAAACCATCTCGTACTGTAGATGTTCGTATCATTTTAAAGTTATTATCATAGTCAACTATTGGTGCTGTAGCATGTTTTGTGTCGGTTACTTGACTAAGTTCTCCTAACTTACGCAGTTCCCATGCGT
>NZ_JCAQHY010000153.1:0-62929 GCF_059621045.1 Vagococcus sp. WN80Y | reverse complement strand
AATAAATCCTCAAGATTCTGTCGCTTAACTTTTTATTTTCCTTTGTTCGATTCGAGTCAGTTCGGGTTAATCTTTCATAATAACTTGAACGGGGAAGTTCAAGTAGCTGGCAGGCTCTAAAAATAGTCATATTTCTTGATAAATGATGAACCGTATCAAGCAATGTCTTATCATCTATTTTTTTGCGAATATGGTTAAGACCTTTTTTAGGATGTCATTATCCTCCTTAAGTTGAGCCATTTCTTTTTTCAATTTAAGAAACTCGGCTTCCGTAACGCCATTCCATATTCACTTGCCAATTGTTCTACCGAGCTGCCTGCGTGATAGAGGTCAACAATCGTTTATTTGTACTCTTCAGTAAATCGTTGTTTTGCCATTTGAAACATGTCCTTTTCTTCTTAGGTATAATTCTACCAAAACGTGTCCATGATTTCATCCTAGCATCACTAGGACATATCTAGAGTATAGTGGTGAAGATGTATACTTAGTTACTTGTTCTAACCTAGAAGAACAGAGCGTCATTTTCGACAATATTGACACAAAAAATATTAAAGAAATTATACAGTAATTTTTTGCTAATAATTTTGGTGTCAATTGACTCTTTGTTGGAATAAAAAGAAGCTAATGTCAATAGCGGTTTAAAAATGGATCTTTCCCTTTTTTGTTGAAAATCTTGATATACTAGTAAATAAAATATGTGGGAGGGATTTTTTATGACGTTTTCGCTTCCAAATTTTCAATGTACATCCCATAAGGAAAAAGAAGGTCAATATTTCTTTTATGGAAAATTGAGCCGTATGAGTTGTTTATGCCCTACATGCCAGATTGAATCATTGACTTATAAACTGGCAAATTCCATTAAGACATCTTAACTAAATATTTTCAGAAATATACATACATTAAAACAGAGAGTAGACATGTGATGATGATAATAGCTGTCGAAATGACAATATGCTGTCTTTTCTTCATGCTAACAATGGCTACGAATTCTCTAAGGAATGCATTTGGTAAAAAATAAAAAGCGGTATGTGCCCCTTGTCCTTCAATCTTTAAATGTGCTTTGCGCGCAATAAGGGCCGCCCTAAACACGTGGTAATTGTTAGTAGTGAAAATTGCTTTATATGGTAATTGGAGGGCTTCCTCGTCCATTATTTTTTTTGAAAAAATCATATTTTCATAAGTGTTTTTAGACTGAGTGTCTGTTAAAATAAGGGCTTCAGGTATCCCTTGTTTGATTGCAAATTGCTTCATAGCAAGACTTTCTGCAATTGTTTCATCGTTTCCTTGACCACCAGACATGATAAGTTTTGGCGCAGCCATTCCACGATCAATTTGAGTTTGATAGATAGTTATAGCCAACTCAATTCTACTTTTTAATAACGGTGGGACGTTCTTTCCATTAATTAAGCCTGATCCTAAAACAACAATAAAATCGACAGGAAATCTCATCGGATTAACATGATAAATAAGAGAAATAGTAAGGAAATTATAAAATATCAGAAAGAAATAGCCAATTAGAACTAACAAACCACTAACTAGTATAGCAGCCCAAATTGGCAGACTAAGAGCCCAATAAGAATAGAGCATGATTCCTATACTTAAGGCTATGGCTAGAATTAATGTAAGTATGTTAGAAAGAGAATGAGATTCTCTTTTTAAAACAGTAACTCCATTCCAAAAGAGGAAACCAATGAGGACATAGAGCCCCATAACAAGTAAGAACATAAAGAATGCACTAACTATCTCTAAAATAACTAGAGTCACAATGTTTCTAGTGGTCAAAAATAGCAACGAGATATAAATGAGAATACTCAAAATAAAAATATTAAATAGCATTCCATTTATCAATCGCTTCTTTTCTAATCGATAACTTGTAAAAAAAAGGCTGAAAGTAATGATTGGAATAAAAAAATAAACCGTGTGTGATAGTATTTCTAAATATAAAAAATAACTGGCCAAATATACAAATGAAAACTTTAAATAACTAAATGAAAAATCTGGTAGTAATTTTTTCTGTTTTACCCCATAAATTAAAGCTAAGCCAACACTATAAATGAGGATAGGGACAAACAACTCTGACATTCAAACTCTCCTTTTTTACTACTCAATTTAACAGAAAACTAAATAAACGAGATTAGTTTACGGCAATTAGTTTATCAGAGATAAGTCGATTAATAAAGGAAAGTGATGCAGAATTGATTTAAATCGTTACACAAGGAATATCTACCAAGGCATTAGTTTAAACAATATAAGGTTTGTCTTATATTTAAAGTAGTGACAGTGAGGACACTCTATAATAAGGCTCGAATAGTTTATTAAGTAACTGTCAAGAAGAGAGTGAGCGACAAAGAATGCCTTTGTTTGCGCAAATTATGATAGATAGTAGGAGAGAATATATAACGGAGTTTGGGATGAAGGTGGTCCTTATTGCGCGGAAAGCACATTTAAGGATTGAAGGACAAGGGGCACATACCGCTTTTTATTTTTACCAAACGCATTCCTTAGAGAATTCGTAGCCATTATCAGCATGAAGAAAAGACAGCGTATAGTCATTTCGACAGCTATTATCATCATCACATGTCTACTCTCTATTTTAATGTATGTATATTTCTGAAAATATTAAGTTAGAGTGTCCTAATCGAATTTGTCAGTTTGTAAGTCTTTAAAGGTGATGCCATCATCGTTCCGCTTATCAACAGTTTAATCGTGTTAGATAAGCGGAATTCAGATCATAAATAACTCTTTTTGTCAGTATGATGCTAACAAAAAGAGTTATTTACGATGAGTTAATTTTGAAATAAGCAAAGCTGAGATTGGAATCACACAAAATATTTTTTTATATACATGATGAAAGAAGTGACTGAGATCACGATACCAAACCACTTGTGATAATCTGATGAGCTCTTTTTGCTCCTTAGCTGCTCAATTAGTCTTATTACCTCATTACGATAATAAACGTATACTGATTATTCCTCACTTTTAAACGTATCTAACATTGATGTCAGCCAAGTCTCATCTTCAAGATAAGCTTCTTCTGCTGTGGCTACAATAATCAGACAGTTATTCCCTGATTCTAATAAGTAAAGACGCCCTGAAAATCGCTCACCATCAACTTCAAAGTTAAAAGAAGTCTTCTCCCCACTCAGCCCCCCTAAATTGATTGAAGAAACCGTATCTTCCTCTTCTTCACCACCTATTTCTTCCAAGAATCCTTCTAAAAAAATCTCTCTAAGCTCATCAAAACTATCAAGCCCTTCTCGATCAAAGTAATCAACAAAAACTTCTGCTTCCTCATTTTCAATATCAAAAGGATAATCATCGTCATCCACATTCTCAAACTCATTTGACACCCTCATAGAATAAGTTTGACCATCTATGTCAAAGACTTCCTTTCGGTTCTTACTGCTAGTTTCTAACTGACTCGTTTCACTGGTTTGTTCCACCTGCTTAGTTGATGTTAATGTTTCAACTTCCTCATTCTTTTTAGCCCCACATCCTGCTAAAAGTAATACACCGATACTTACTCCTATTAATCGTTTCATCTTACACTCCTCTGTTTGGCAGTCTTACCTATCGTTATTTTCGTCTCTTTTTTATACATCTAATCCTTAGTAATCACTCACAAAAGACCGGATGTTCGTTTATAATAATTCAAGTGAAGTTGAGTACTCCAGCTAATCAGCTTCACTTGTTGCTGTTTTAATAGCTTTAGTACACTAGCTATCGTCTCTGCTTCTCTCCCAAACACCTCCAGGCTTGCAATCACTACCGTGTCTCCTGGTACAAGTTTCGCCATCAATCGGTGAAATTCCTCTTGATTCCCCCTTCTTGAGTGTTCAATAAAAATCGTGTCACACTGATAATCAGAGACGATTTTTAATTGATCATTCGTCGGTAAAGGCTGCTTTCGTTTCACATACCCATATGTTGCCATGAGTCACCTTCTTCTTTTAATCACTTATCTCCTCTAAGTTTTGCGTATTTGTGAACTGTCCCTAATGACACACCTGTTAGCTGAGAAACTTCACGTAGCGTCCTTCTTTCCTTATGTACCATGTGCTCAATTTGGGTAATGATCTCATTATCAATACAGGGTCTACCACCAATGACCCCTTTCTCCTTCGCCTTATCTAGCCCAATATGCGTTCGTTTTGTCATTAAGCGTCGTTCTGCTTCGCCAAATTTCTTTAATAGAGACACATACTCACGGTCTCCCTTTAACTCTTTATCTAAAAAATGAATCGCCACTTGATGGGCCATAATCAGCTCTCCGAGCTTCTCCCAACGACTGATAGGTAGTCCAATACTCGTGCTATCTACCAACACCACCTGATCGGATCTATGGGACAATAAAAATGTTTCGCATTGCTTTAGTAAGAGAGGACTAGTAGCGCCTTTGGCTTCAAAGACCAACTCACATCCTCCCTCTTCTTTTAACCTAAGGTACTCTTCCTCATAATTTGCCGTGTATCCAATAATCATCCTCTATTCCTCACTTCAACCAGACTTAGATTCGCTGGGTAATTTTACTCAATAGATGGTATTTTCGCTAATGATTGACTGGTAAATGAAACACTCCCATAAGGAGGATGAGCCAGTACATCTTGAAGCTGATCACTAATAGTCGCCCAGTTAGTCAATTCACCGTATACCTCACGTGACATCTTGACTCGCTTCTTGAAAAATGTTCGTGTCACCTGGTTGAGTAACGATTTTCCTTCATCATGTTCTAAAAAATGTCTTAACTCCGATTGATACTTGAAATGATACCAACCATCAGGATACTCATGTATATACCGATCCCAAACCCATGCTAAAGTTTCCACTGATTGCTGCATGGTTCGATACTCATCCATGGTCAGTTTTATTTTTACCATGATCTCTGGCTTCCTTTCTTCTCGTTATTTCCCTTGAATTAATCGCCTTTAGAATCCATGTAAGAGAAATACACAATTAACAAGGTGGCAATGCCACAAATAATCAACTGGACCACCACATTCTCCGTATAGTTCTGCGCCAATTTTAAACACATTACCGTAATGAAAAAGATGGCGACCAATGACAAGGTACGTTTCACCTGATCCACTTGCTTTTTTATCCGAAAGACGGTCGCCTTTGACACGCCCATTTCTTTGGCGATTTTTCTTAAGGAATGATGCTGCAACACCCTGCCGACAATTTGCCGATGGATCGAACGTCCTTCTAAATTAGACGACCAAAAACGGTATTTCGTTGCTTCATTGACTGACTCTCTTCCTATTGACACCACCTTTAGTTTTGAGTGAAATGCCTCTTCGTTCCTCTGTACCCAATCTAAGGGAATCAACCAATCTTTTAAGGTCACTTCTGGCGATGCAATAACTATCAATTTAACTTTTTGTTTTTTTAACTGTTTAAGAATGTCTACTAATAAGGCATAGTTACGACTAATATGCTCCAAAGATGGAATGATAAACGTGTCTCCCACTTCCAAAAAACTCAGCGCTTCACTTAATTGACTGTGTTCATTTGTCACTGTCTCTTCAACAGCGCTGGAATCGCTAAAAAGCTCCTCAACTTCGTAGCTCTCTAGTTGCTTGAAGTAGCGCGAGACATCCTCTTTTTTAGTTAGGCGCCTTGCATATCCTACTTTCATCTGTGTCTACCTCCTTCCTACTTTTTTAGCTTGTTAGCCTCAAAAAAGCTCCCTTCTTACTAAAAAGTACTAACTTCAAATAAGAAGGGAAGCTTCCATTACGGATGTGTCACGTCATATGGAGTTGTATTGCCATAATTCCACCCATAAAAACTTAAGTCAGTTCGTTTAGCAACGGTTGGTTTCAAATAAATCGTCACCCAATAATCTGACAATCCGCTATAGTCCAACTCAATGTTACCTGTGACATGTTTGCTAGATAGATGTTCTTGGCTTAATTTTGTCTCATCTGTTGATTTAACATATCCTACGTATTCATAATAATCTGGGATCATGTAATCGACCGCCACTTTCGTCGTCTCTTCTAATCTAAAGTTAATCGTCTCAAACAACGTTGCTTTAATCTCACTTGCTGTATCGATCGTGGTTGACGGAGCTGTGCCATTAATTTTTTTGCTTTGCGGTAAGCCAATATCAACATAGCCAACCTTCGGTACAACCAACCCATCTACTGGCTGTAAAATAACTTGTCTCACATGAAGCCCTGTTGTTTTAAGGGTTACATCTGCCTCAGCTTCTTTTTCCTTATCAGGATCTAGGAAATCTTGCACTGTAATCTTAGCCCGATTAGTGATCACATTCTCCTCTGGCGTCTTGACGATTTTCGCTTTAAAGTTAACCGTCACACTTTCTGTCTCCTGCTGATTGGCATAATTGACTGTCAAAGTCTTTCCAGACCAATAGGTTGTTTCATCTGCCACTGTAACAGGAGTTCCTCCAATGATTAAGGATCCACTGATGTATTCCAACTCAGTCGGTAAGGTATCGGTTAAAACACCTGAGCTGATTTGGCCACCACCGGCTAAGTTTTTCGCCGTCAACGTATAAAGTATCTCATCGCCGTAATTAGCTGTTGTTGGCGTTGCTACCTTGGTTAAATCTGGTTTAGCTGGTACTTCATTAGACACATCAGACTCTTTTCCACCCGAATCTTCAATGGTCTTACCTTCTGCATGGGCAATATTAATAATCTTGCCTGAAGCGTCCGGTTGAATATCTACCTTGAACTCCACCATCACGCTCTCATCTGGACCAATCAAATTCCCGACATTGGTGGTCAAGACACCACTCATAAACTCCGTATCAGCCAATGACACAGTTGTGCCATTAACTTGTTTCAACTTCAGGCTCCCTAAAACGAATGTCAAACCATCGGCCAATGTATCTGTTACTACAATATCCTTCACAATAGAATGTTCTTGGGTATTTTTCACTAGAATTTGGTACGTGATTCGATCCCCGACAGCGACATCCTGTTGATTAATATCATTGCCTTTACTGTTAAGCACTTTTTTTTCTACTACTAGATTCGTACTGTGAGTCAGACCTAGATTGACATTTGGTAGCGTAGGAGCAACTTCTGTAATAGCATCTATTTCTGCATGCTCATAGTCACCACTTAAATAATATTGACCTTCTTGGCGACTTGCTGACACCTTATTTGTTATAGCTTCTGAAGTGAGTGGATCTGTGTCTTCTTTAGTAATGAAATAGCCATTATCTAACTGATCTTTAATATTAAAGCCGACAACATAAGTCCCAGCAGCTAAATTATCAAACCTATATTTGCCATCCACTCCGGTAGTTTTCCCTACTAAGCTATCTCCAATCAGATTCTCTGTCACTTCACTAAGCGACCCATCAGCTAAACGTTGATAGAGCTTCACAGGAACACCTGCATGAATCGGTTCTGATGTTTGTCGAAGACCATCATAATTAGAATCAAACCAAGCTAATCCTTCAACGCTGCGGTTAACCACATCAGCCGAAATACCATCACTTGTTACCAAATTATTTTCAGAAGAATTACCTGTTGCTCGGTTTAAATAATGATTTTCCCCAACATTGCCTGAGGTCTTAATATTTAAGGTCACCTCTGCTTGATCGCCACCTGTAATCCAGCTTGAAATTGGGTCTCTTGCCCATAAAATAATCGCTGTTGTATCTTCGGGTAAAGCTCCGCTCGTATACTTAGTCCAGCCCGAATTTAAATTAATAGAATTAGGGTTAGTATTTCTTGCTACAGCTTGATTCGTGTAATACACCTCATCATTGGGTCGTGCAATAACTAACGAATTCACTTTATAGCTACCTGCATAGTTATTTCCTAAATCATCACCACTTTTAGGAAGCACATCCAATATTTTCAAATTCTCAATATTTTTATCTGTTCGAACGTCAGAATACAGCTTGTATTGAAAGGTCGTATCTGGTTCGATATAAGCGGCACTCGCACTCTTCTTGATCCCCCACTCCTTTTGTATAACATAATCACGACCCACAGACATACTTGTTCCAGAGGGATAATAAACTTGGAGGGTCTCGTCACTTAACTTAGACTCATAGCGAACATTCAATCTTGAATAAGGCTCAGTAGCATTTATAAACGTTAATTTGGATTCATCAATCTCCGTATATAAATTAAAATTACTCGTCACGATAGTTCCTTTTGGAGCTGTCGCAGGTCGGGTGGATTTAGCAGTCCAGGTGATGGTCGTTTCCTCTGAGACTGGATCAACCGTCACTTGATAAGTCAAATCGCTAATCAAAGCTTGATCTGACCCCTTTACAGGAACTATTCCTCTACTTTCATCCCATGTAACTCCCTTAGGTAAAATAAGCTTATAATCCATCATCAAAGGTTCATCACTTACTTCTCTTACCATATTATAGACATTAACTATTGGCTTGTTATAATTTGGAGCATATTTTCCACCGGAATTAGCATTATTCAGCCCCATAGCGATAGTATTAACTCGTCCTATTAGATAGACATGGTCTTGATACCCATCACCTTTAATATAAGGATAGGTAGGATCTATTGAAAATTGACCGCCTAAACCATCTATTTTTCCTAAAAGTAGATCTGGCGCTTGGAAGGTCCCAGGTTGTGTCACGTCCTCAATCGTTGCAATTTTAGCCGTTTTCGCTTCATCTTTGTACGCATACGCGTAGTTAGCTGAAGTGAAACGATAACCATCTTTGGAATATCCACCTATTGCATCTAGATTCAGGGAAAAGCTAAGTGTACCACCACTAAGAGCCCCTTCAACCCACTCTCCATTATCAAAATATTGTAGAACAGAGTCCACACCACCATTTGTATTAGCTTCGGCAACGGTATCGTACCAAAGATAATCCTCCTCCATATACGCTCGCAACTTTTCTGGCGAGTAATCCCCACCATGAGTGGCTTTCAGCACCCCGTACTTCGTTTTACTCGTCGTGGTAGTCAAACCATCTGTGTAAGAAACTGGCGTAGCCTGTATAGCAGTTACAAGCCCCCCTGTAAATTTAGTTAAAAAGTGAGGGTCTACCACATTGGAAGCACTACGTGTAACACTTAAACCATAAATATTTGGAGAAACTGCCATCAAATTTAAATTCTTAGCCCGCTCATTTACTGGAAATGTCGTATTGTACGCTAAACGTGCATCTCCTCGGACCGGCGGGGTATACGTCCAATTAGCTGTAACAGTGTTACCATTATTAGTGATAACACTGTCACCATCCTCTACGGTAAACTTCTCAACTGTAATATGTTGTTTAAGATAATCGGCTAAATTATCTACTGGGCTATACATCATAATCCCTGCATTGACGATTCCAACAGGTTGCCATGTTCCCAGACCTTGTGTGCTCCATTCTTTTACCTTAAAAGTAAAAACATACTTGCCATTCCCTAAATCGGTCACCTCTGGCGTATCATAATACGTGTTTTTAAAGGCTGCTAAACCCGCAGTTGATGTAGTAGGGGTATAGATTGGATTACCATTTTTAGCAAACTGAACATCCTTTGGCGTCACCCCATCTGACTCCCACTTATAAGAGTCAAATTCTGTAGCTGAATCATAGCTAACTCCCGCTATCCCAACTCGATAAGGCTTTTGAATATTAGGTACAGGTCCATTCGCATTTTCCACGTTAGTCGAGACATAGACCTTAACCTCGTTATAGCCTTTATCGGTTTTCTTTGGAAATGTTCGACCTATATAGTAATCAGCATATGCTCCTGGATTATATTTATTCAATGCAATCCCTGCTGCCATTTCTTTTATTCGACCACCATAATATGGATCAAGAGGGTCATTAATCTTAGCAATTTTCTGAAACGAGGACTCAAAACCAGCTGAGGTATTAACTCCTACCATCGGCTTCAAATCAACTTTTGCACTAGTCGTAATAGACGGCATTTTCGCTTCTTCAATGCTCTTCCATCGCCATTGAGCCTCTGGTATATTTATACCATCTGCCCCTATAACCGCAATTCTCAATTGTGGCTGTAACGTTTTCCCTTGAGGTGCCCATGGAAAAGTAATCATAATACTTTTATTTGTATCTAATCCTGTATTAGATACCTCAAAATCTGAATAAGATCCAAGTGAGGTAGGGTCAGGATTTGGTCTTTGTTGATACCCCCCTACGATTTTACGACCATCAAAATAAGCATCCGGATATTCCAGTACCACCCTAAGCCTTACCTTTGAATACGAAGCTCCCGATAACGTATTGGTACTAACACTATAATTGTACGTTGCACTATCATTACTTCTGACAATATCATTATCTGGACTGCTGTCATGGCCGGGTGCATCATCTGCATCGAAGGTCCCACTTCCTGTCTTCACTGATTGAAGAGTAAGACTATATATTTGGATATCTTCTGCAATCTGGGCAACAGTTGCTGCTTTAATTCGCTCCGCCTGTTTGGTTATAATCAGCGCCGAGGCTCCCACAAGTAAGAGACTTAGCACAGCTATCAATAGTTTTTTTAACGAAACGTTTCTTCTTAACTTCATATCTGGCTACCTCCTACTCTTTGATAGTAATTACGGTCTCATTAGAAGACCGTTTGACTGTTTTTGATGGGTTCTTTTGTGTCACTTCTTTATTTACTTGCTTCTCTTTTTTCTGAGAGGTATCTTTATTACCTAAGATTCCCCACATAATTAGCCCAACGCCCAATGCTCCCACACTTAAAAAGAGGAGAGCTTTAGTCATTAGAGTTAATTTTTTTTTCGGTTTCGTCATGTTGTGTCTCCCTTTTTTAGTCTGCTAGGGCCGTCAGCTTTCCATCGATTGCCACTAACTCTGTATCTGATGCCTCTGGGGCGACTCCTTGCCACCATGCCTTTTGGTAAGATACCTTATTCGCAACGGATACTTCTGCTTTGATGTTTAAAGTCAGCTTTCCTTCACTCACACTCTCTGGTACGCTAATCTTCGTAAATAGAGCTGGGGTTTCTTTCCCCGCCGCTAGTTTCCCAAGGTAATAATAAAAGCCGTCTTCCCCTTTTTTCCATTCTGTTGTGTTCAGATCTTGTACCAACTCATCGGTTGAGAGGGCCTCATGAAGTCCCTTGTTTGACACATAGACTGGCTGAACAAACAGTCGAACCATCTGATTGACCTCACCCGTGTTTGTCACTGATATTGGTCGCTTGACTTCTTCTTTCACTTCGATAGCCGTCACCGCTTCTTTATCCGTCACAGAGACACTCAGATTACCGATAGCATGCTGAAGCTCTGCTTTATCCTTACTCGTAAAATCCGCACCTGTTGAGGGAATACTCTGGCTAATCATGAGAAGAGAAACACCAATTGATAACACAAGTGCACATATTTTCTTTTTCATTGTTTCCCCCTTTTCTAGTAAAGCTTGGCCTCAAGCATTTGATACGCTTTACTCGTTTGACTTAATCCCCAGCCGTCTACTAGCGCTGCCTTTGATTGTGTATAACCCACTAGCTCACCTTTAATTTGATACAAACCCGCTTTTAGATTATTCGGTGCTTCTGCATTCAATGTCGTTGATATAACCAATAGCTCGGTCTTTTCTCCTGCCGGGATAACTTCTGAGTAATAGAAGTAGCCGTCCTCATATAACCAATAATCTGTTTGGATTGGATCAGAACTGATCGGCAAGCTTTCCTTTATGTGTGTGTCATTAAAACTAATAGCGATGGCTCTCAAATAGTCATTGCGGTTAGCCAATTGATCATAGGCAAGGTTAGCCCGATGTACCGCTTCGGCTTTATAATAGTGTGTCCCTGTTGAGAGCTTAAAGGTATTGCCGACCACCCAGGTACTTGTATCCTCGCTATCAATCGCCGTGGTACTGCTGGTATATTCCTTGACATGCCCATTTCCTAGTTGATCCTCACTGTCTATTTCAAATGTCAACAATAGCTCCTCTAAGGAGACTCGCACGATACCAGGGGAATCGGCTAAGTTTGCTACTGCGACATCTCGTTTCACTGTTGAATTAGGTCGCCACTCTGCTTGCGTCCCTAAATACCCGGTAAATACCATTTCTAATCGGGTCGTTTTAAATCGATTGACCTTTTCATCCGCCGTGGTATACCACGCATATGTACTACCGATTACCATCACGATCCCATACGCTAAGGTCAGGATGGCCATCAACCCTTTGAAGCGTCGCTGTTGTTTCTTTGATCCACGAGTTCTCATCTTTGCCACCCTTCCTATTCCTTGATTTTTTTATCATCTTTTCGTTTCTTTTGTATCAATAACACGACTGTTATTAAAAACAAGCCTGCACATACTCGGTACAAGAAGTTTTTCCAGTCTTCTCCTGTCTGAGGTAATAGACCAGGTTTTGGTTTAGGAGTCGGTTTGGGCTTAGAAGTTGGAGTTACCATGTCTCGTTCTGCTATAAAATCCCATGCAATCAAGGCTTCATTAACGCCTTTTAATGCCTCTTGATCAACCGTGCCTGGTAGTAAAAACGTCGCTTTGATAACAAGCTCTTTTCCATACGCTACACTGCCTAAACTTAAGGGAGTCTTTCCCCAATCTAGCTCCTCATTTCCAAGCAAAGTTCCCTTGTAGAGAGAAGTCTCGCCACTTGTAATCTCAACCTCTATTTCATTTGCCAACGCCAGTTCTCCTATTTGTTTGTCTAGTCGACTGATCACTGATAATTTAAATGGGTCACCTTCTACGGTATTGAGAATTTTGATGTCTTTGGTATAAGGCACGCCTTGTTTCATGTCAACAATATCAACAAAGTATTCCCCGTCATCTTGCACAAAAACGCCCTCATTATCACCAATGATTAAACCTTCAGGGAGCTCCTCACCAGATACGCGTGTGCTAAAAAAGAAAAGTCCTAAGAGACAGACCACCCCAACTATCCATTTCGTTTGTTTGTTCATTCTTTTTACTGCTCCCTTTCAAGTTTAAGCACTTATTTTAGAAAGGAACCATTCTAATTGAACGGTCCCTATCTTGTTTGTCAGAAAATAAGATATTAGTTATGTTTATTAGTAGGTATTAGAATGCTGCTTCTTTAGACAACATGTCGTAAACCATTGTACCTGGTGCATAGCCCCACTCATCTGTAATCGCTGCTTTAATATTCGCAATCGCGTTCAACTCAACGTTTAGGTCATACACAATACCTGAGTATGTCTCATCAGCTGATCCATCTAAAGATAGGCTCTCGATTAATGTCGCCGTTGTATTTGACGCGGCTAATTTACCAACATAGTAGAAATAGCCATCTTCTTCATTGTAGAACCATTTGCCTTTACTGGTTGTTGCCGGATCCATATCTGAAGCAATTGCCGCCGTATTATAGTTAATCGTAATTTTTTTGCCGGCTGCCAAATCATAATCTGCTTGAACATTCCCCACCATCTTAGAGTTAACTAATGTTGGTTTAGCCATTGGATAGTTCGTCGTATCAGATGGTTGAACAGCAATCCCTGTTAAATCTGTGTAATCATACGCGACACCATGTTTGGTTCCTGTGGTGGCAAACAAACTATTTTCATTGTCTGCCCAGTCTTTGGCAATTCTATCTCTTCCAGCATATGAGTAGAACAACAAATCTGAGATTTCATACGTATTACTTGGATCGTTAGCTGCTACAACACTAATCCCTGCAACAGTTGCTGTTGCTTTTTGATACTTTGTTTCCCCAGCATCTTGATACTCGTAATACACCACGTATTCCCCGACCACTTTTCCTTGGTTGACAGACTCTGAACGTGCAATTTTTAAATTAGCTGGAACTGCTCCGCCACCAGCCACTGTAACATTCGCATTGGGAATCGTGTTCCATGTTCCACCTGTTACCGTAGAAGTTCCAAATTCGACTGGATACACTTTCGGAGTTGCAGCGGATGGATTATCAATTGTTGGCGTCGCTGAATCTTGTTGCTTTCCACCATTGCTATACGCTTCTAAGACTTCTTCGTATGATACGCGAGCAAATACATCTTGTTTCCCGGTATTTTGTACAGCTACTTCTTTGACCTGATCCGTTCCTGCCGGCCAGGTTTCTACAGGTGTAAAGTTCTCCCATAGTGAAACCGTTCCATCTGCTAAACCTTCTGTTTTGAATCGGTTAATCCGTTCGTCGTTATACTTGGTCCAAGCAAACGTCCCACTTAGAGCTGCTGCTAATAAACATGCTGCTGCAACGCCCATGGTCATTTTTCTTTTTTTACTTGCTTTCATTTTCTTCATGGTTAAAGAAAACCTCCTATGTTTTTTTATATATTAACTCTTTTAAAAAGAGAACATACCACTATTAATTGTAATTGGGTCTCTATTTCACTATTTACTTGCTAACACGGGGCTAGTAAAGTAAAAACGAATAACAAATAAGAAACCAAAGATTGATAAAACAAAAACCACACTCACTATAAAATTACTACGAATAAACTCGAGGACAAGCCCCACATTTGGGATAACATAGACCACCTTACCAACCACTCGGTCTGCTGGAATCGGCGGATCATCCGCCTCATTAGCATCGCCTCGTGTGATAATATAATCGCCTTCTTTACCACTAAGCTCTGTTAATTTCTCAACCAGTCTATGGGTCAAAAAGGATTTACCACCCTCTCCTGCTGTGAAAGTTAAGATATCGCCTATTTCTGCGTCTTTTCCGTCCATCATTTTGACTACGGTAATGTCACCCGCTTTAAATCCACCTGGAGGTGAGTCTTTTTGTGGTACCATCGAATTGGTCAATACATTGTAAAATCGGTAACCAAAGTAGGATTTATTCGAATCCTTATTGACGACAAACAACGTTGAAAACACTAAGATACTAATGATAACCACATAATAAATCACATTAAGTGTTGCTAGAATTATTTTTTTCCCTACATTAGGCTGTTTGGTTGACACCGTTGCTGTCCGCTTCCGCTTCCTTTTAACGGACTCTAATTCCCTTGAACGTCGTGAGCGCCCACCCTTTGTCGAACTTGATGACCGCCTTTTTTTATGTTCCAAATCCTTCTTTCCACCTCATTCTATAGCATAGCCTTTCTTGCCTTACGCCTGTTGGGAAACATATTTGTGAACCGTCCCTAACGAGACCTCACAAATATCTGCTATTTCACGCATCGACTTTCCTTTTCTAAACAGAACCATCATTTGATTCACGACACTCGATTCAATTCGAGGTCGACCAGTTATTCGCCCTTGAATTCGGGCCCGTTCAATGCCTTCCTTCACTTGAAAATGACGGTGCCTCTCTTCCATCTCCAACACTTTAATTACATCTGAATAAAACTGAACAGAATCCTGAGTATCAATCTCGTTCGCAACACTAACTAAGCGAACAGACAGGCGTTGAAACTCCTGTAGCAACACTTTGAAGCCATTGCCATTTTGTGCAAAAACTCGTAAATCGCTGACTATCACTTGGTCATTCCTTTCTAAAACAGTCACCATTCGGTCTAACTCTTGATCCACTGTGACGTCTTTATCTTCAATAAACACTTCTGAACATTCATAAGCTGTCACACATTTTAATTGTTGAATCGTATCCATCGGATAACCCTTCCTAATATAGGCATAGGTCGCCATAACTTGATCCCTCCTTCTCATTTACCCCCTTTTTTTTGGAGGTGTTATCACTGCCACTCTTTTACATTACTCAGATAATAATTAAGTTTTCTTCCTCAATGAAACACCTTCATACCTCTCACTTTTAACGACTTGCTTGATTCCCAAAAACTATAGTTAGTGGGAAACACAACAAAAACGCTAAAAAAAAAATATTTCTAAAAGATAAATCCCACTGTTGTGGGCTTTTACCTTCTAAAAATATTTTTATAACGTCCATTTATTCCGATTTTCAAAAACTATAGTTTATAGTAATCCTATAATGATGTCAACAAAAATTTAACGCTTTTTTTTGAACATGTTATCTTATTCTATAAACAGGGAGAAAAGCCCGATTTAAAAGGAATAAACCCGTTCATAATTTATTTGTTTTTATTATGTCCTTTATTTCCACTCTTAATATAACTGGCGCTTCTTCACAAAAAAAGAAACACATGACTTGTTTCCCATTAGTATCTATTTTTGTTTAGCATCCATTTAATAAACACTTACTATTCTTTTTAAGGAGTTTTTACTATGACAACTATCGGTTATATGCGTGTGAGTACTCATCAACAAAAATTTGATTCACAACTACGTGCCATTGACAATTATGGCGTTGATGTTCTATTTAAAGAACACGAAAGTGGGAGAAAACAAGAGCGGACTGAACTAGATCGGGCGCTTTCAGCGCTTAAACCAGGCGATACCTTTGTTATTTTCAAATTGGATCGACTTGCTCGATCCACCAAACAATTACTAACCCTTGTTGAGTGGTTTGGTCAACAACAGATAAACTTTGTCAGCATTCAAAACAATATCGATACCTCTACTCCCATGGGTCGCTTTTTTTTCACTATCATGAGTGCCTTTGCTGAAATGGAGGCCGAATTAATTCGAGAACGTGTCCTGGCTGGCTTAGATGCCGCCAAAGAAAATGGGCAACAACTCGGCCGGCCGATGAGAAAAAAACAAGTGGATCGAGCACTTAAGATGTATCAATCGACTAAGCTACCTGTCAATGAAATCGCCTCTCTTTGTGATATCTCAGTCACAAATATTTATTACCATTTAAGACAACAATCCATTCCACTCCGACAAAAATAAACGACTTCCTTCCTATTAAATGTCCCTTTTGAAGAATTGTCACTTTTTATGACAATTCTTCTAAAAAAAAGGGGGCACTCTCTCTGCTATAATAAATTTATATTATTAATCAAGGAGGAAGCAGAATGGCAATTGTTGGATACGCTCGTGTTAGTACCACACATCAAAAATTAGATTCTCAACTAGAGGTATTAGAAGCTTATGGGGTAGACTTTATCTACAAAGAGTACAAAAGTGGAAAAAAGCAAGATCGTGCAGTATTAGAAGAAATGCTGAAAAACTTGGTACCAGGTGATACTTTAGTTATTACTAAATTGGATCGTCTCGCAAGAAGTACACAGCACCTATTAAAATTGCTTGATTTATTCGAAAAGAGAAAGATCAACTTTATTAGTATTGATAATAACATTGATACCTCAACTCCTATGGGAAAACTAGTCTTTACCATCATGGGCGCCTTTGCTGAAATGGAAGCAGCCCTCATAAAAGAACGAGTTTTAGCGGGCTTATCTGTTGCAAAAACTAACGGTGTACAATTAGGACGTCCAGTATTAACTAATAATATTGATGAGGCAATTGATTTATACCTTACTACAGATCTTTCGATTAATGAAATTATTGAAAGAACCTCTATTTCTTCTACTACACTTTACCGCCATTTAGATAAAAGGAAGATTACTCTCAGAGCTGCCTCTACAGCATAAATTAATGGGCGAATTTGACCGAACCATATAAAAAACCTCTAATTTATTAACAACTAGCTTAATATTCTGAACTTGCTGAAAAGGAGAAAAATTATGACAGTCATTGGTTATATGCGTACAACTTCAACCCAATCACTCTTCGACTCACAAGAGTCTTTTTTAACCGCATATGGGATTGACGTCTTGTTCAAAGACTATGGAACCTCTCAACAAACTGAATTGGAAAACGCTCTTCAACATTTACGAACAGGTGATACTTTCGTCATCACATCACTTGATCGACTAAATCGGAGAATTCCTCAACTATTACAGCTAGTAGAACAGTTTTCTCATCGGCAAATTACTTTTGTAAGTATGCAAGAAAATATTGATACCTCACTTCCAATGAAAACTGCTTTCTCGTCAGCCATGAATAGTTTCATTGAATTGGAGTCTTTTTTGTCGACAGAGAACACCACAAACGGCGGACATTCACCCCTAAAAAAAGGAACGACATTAGATTCTAGTCAACAATCTGAACAGATTGCTCACGCTCTCTACCTATGCCAACACACAGACTTATCAGTAAGAGATATTGCCCATCAGTGTTGCCTTTCTGTTTCTACTATTTATCACCATTTAGAGGAAAATAAGCAATTTTGGCGAAGATCATCCTCTTAAAACCATTAAAAGGAACAACTATTCATCTCTCCTAATTACTTTTGTGGAACTAAAAAACTAGCTAGTCATTTAAAATATAAATGCGCTAACTACAACAATGCTATCTCTTTCACCTCAATACCAGATATACCACAACAAATAAGCCGAATCCCCTTTATGAGAAAAGTAAGTGGCTCGGCTTATTGCTTTATGGCAGAATAGCGAGTTAATCGCTACTAATTTCTAAAAACTCTTAATGAAATTAATCAAAACGACTTTTAATTCCTTTAGAGATATCTTTAAATTGTTTTCCTACCTCTTTTGCTTTAGTTTTATATTCATCACCAACTTTTTTCCCTTCATCTGTGTACTTCTCACCTAAAGCTTTTCCTTGCTTTTTCGTTTGTTCGACCGTTTCCTTTAACTGAGTAATTTCATCTTTAAAAGACATGCTATTTCCTCCTAATAATTTTTATAATTTATTCCAATCAATCTTTATATAGTTGCCAGATGCATCTTTAGGTAAAATATCAGCTAATCGATAGTTCCCCAACATACTTTTATACACTTCCTCTGCTTTATTATGAATTTGTTCAACTTCCATAGACTTTTCGTAAATTATTTCATCATTGATAAACATCCGATGAATAGGCTGCAAATTCACATTAGCCAAAAATGAATCCTCACCTTCAATTGCTTGAAAAATATCAAGAAATGTAATTTGTTCAACCTCCTTGCTTATTTGATAGCCACCCTGTTTGGAGGCAAATGACCTCAACAATTCAGCATGATTTAATTTGCTAGCAATTTTTTGTAAATAAGAATGAGAAACACCCATTCTTTGACTAATTTCACTTGATTTCAATGTCTCCTTTTCAGGAAGCTCTGCTAACATTACTAGTAATCCAATTGCCTGAACATAGGCTGAAGATATATTCAGTTTCATCCCTCCTCATATCTTTATTTAGTTATTATACTTCTGCAGACATTAATTGTCCACGGTTTTTTCGCAAGGTAATGGAATTTTTACGAAGTTAGGTACAAGCGTGTTTATTATAAACCGTTTAAATGATAGGGAGCATTTTATAAAAAAAGGTTACCTTATCTGGAAGGATAGTTACAAGCAAGAAAATCGTTCTGCTTTAGCCGAGTTATCTTTTCCATTTTTTTTTATTATTTGCTACTATGAAAGCAAGAAGATAATAAAATTTACTATCTTTTTAAATCATTAATAAAGTTAGGAACGAAAAGGAGAGATTAGAAATGAAATCGACGGATCGAATACCAACGCTCGCAGCAGTGCTGTTATTATTTATGCCTTTTATTCTTTCTATAGTGACGATGTTTTCTGCTTATGCAGCAGAGAACAATCAACAACTTGTATTGGATGAGGCAGAAAAAGTAAAAATCACCCTTTCTTATGAAGAGGCTGGGGATGAACTACATTGGCAGGTCTCATTAACAAAGGCTGGTAGTCAACTTCAGCGCAAGCTACTATTAAAGCTTCGACTAGAAAACAACAGCGATATTGCTATTACTAGTGATAATGCTCAAATAAATGAGGGATGGATCGAATATAAACAAGAATTCTCAACGAACAAACAGGTAGATATAATTTCATTTACAACACCTAATACTTCTCCTGCTTATACCTATAAATTTGTTCCACAACTACAGGAGATGACAGAGACAGCAATATTGGAAAAGGTAGCATTAGAAAAAGAGCAATACGAAATTACGACTATACTACCAAAAAACAGACTGGAAAATTCCTCTTCTTCCTCAGAACAGATTTCTGAAAATTTACAGACTACAGAAACAACAAACACTGCTCTTACTGAAGATACCAGGGATAATGAAATAGCTGTTCCCCAGACAACCACCATCCCGAACCCTTTAGCTGGGATGATTGGCCAGGGGCTTCTGGAGCGTGCGGTACCAATGACTTATTCATTTGATTATAGTAATGATAACGGAAACCATCTTACGAATGGCGTTGCGATTGAGAACACTTATAATTATGCGTATGGACAGACCGAAGAGGTTCCCTTCGATGATGAAGATTATGTCAATTATGAGGATGTCGCCTATTTGAAGAAAAGTGTCGCAGAGAATGAAACGAAACAAGGGTTATTTGATGTTACCTTGGATGTGAAAGGGAACCAGATAGAGAATCCGATTGATGTTGTTTTAGTGATTGATTATTCGTCCTCAATGACTGGTGATAAGCTTCAAAATGCGATACAGGGAGTCTCAGATTTTCTTGAAGAAATCAAAGACTCTCTTGGGGAGGATCAAGTAAAAATAGCGATCATTGCTTACAATCGCTATGTCTACTCAACAGGTGAATTTTTGACTGATGAAGCACAGTTACTTTCCTTCATGAGTAATACAGCAGAAAGTCATACAGGAACATTTATTCAAAAAGGACTCTATGAGGCGGAAAACCTCTTCAATACGGCTGGCCGCGGTGAAGCAAAAAAAATGCTCATTCACGTGGGAGATGGTAGCGCCAACCGGGCGTATTTGGAACAGGAAAATGCATCTGTGTATCAGAATAATGGAGAAATTAGAGCCCTTAACGGCTATTCTGCTGCAACGTATATAACGGATTTTCAGACAAAAAACCAAAAATACTATAATATTAATGAGTCTTCTGACAAGGATTCGATCTTGTTAGGAAAAGCAGAATTAGCAAATCTGACTTTGGGTACCGCTGTATCATTGAAAACTCAGGGAATCGAGATGTACTCTGTAGGGGTAAATTCTTCCAGTCGTGGAGAATATATTGCCCAAAACCTAGCCACAAACACTAGCCATTATAAATCAATTGATGAGAATCTTGAAGGCTTAGGCGAAGCGTTAGGGACTGTCGCGTCTCAGATTGATAAAACTATCAGTAATGGAAGTATTTCTGATCCAATGGGCGACCATATCCTACTGCAAAAACAAGGAAACGATTTTGGAGAAAACGACTACCAACTCCAAGGATGGGTCAAGAATGAAGGAGGCAATTGGCAGTCTGCGCCAGAGTTGATTGCTAAAGTTACAGTGACAGAAAATAACGGAACCATACAACTTCAAGGTTTAAGCTTAGGTAAAAATGAGCGCGTTACTTTGACATATCAAATACGCATCAATACAGAAGCAGCAGATTTTCAAGCGGATTCCTGGTATCTTGCCAATGATCGAACAACCTTAGATCCTTCAAGTTCAGGAAATTTCTTAGATTTCCCCATTCCTTCTGTCAAGGCACCAGGTGTAGCTCTCTCCGTAACAAAGAAGTGGGAGGATAACAATGCTGCTGACCGCCCAGAAACTGTGCGAGTGATCGTTCAAAGAGAAACAACTCTCAGTAGCGAAAGTTGGCAGGAGAGCGAGGAGATTGAACTCTCACTCTCAGATGCTTGGTATAAAGAAATCAGTGCAGTCGTGCCAAAAGGGACATCTACCAGCTCCCAGTTACCTTTATACAATAATCAAGGCGATAACTTTACTTACTCCATTAAAGAAGCACTGGGAGATGATCTTTATACTAGCTCAGTTGTGACAGACACTCCTAATAAGTTCGTCATTACCAATACTTTGAGAAAAATAGATCTGCAATTTGTAAAACGAGCAGTAAACAATACCCCATTGTCTGGCGCGATTTTTGAATTGTACGATACAGATGGAAACTTGCTGAATACAGTAACAAGCAACAACGATGGGAAGATTCAATTTACTGATCTGACAATTGGCTTCTATACACTAAAAGAAGTTCAACCGCCTTCAGGTTATCTTGCACTTGATCGGGAAATCCCTTTGGAGGTTCGCTTATCTGAAACAGATGAGCTAGAAATATTGATTGATTATGGAGATGGTTATACTGAATGGCTCGATCCTACACTTTACAATCTACCAGATGCATTAGAACCAGATTTGAAAACTGATTTTGTATTTACAAAGCTGGGAGAACATGGTGACGGAACTCATCCATTGAAAAACGTTCAATTTAAGCTTACTTCACTTTTAGATCGAGGAAAGATAATCGAAGCAACCTCTAATGCAAGTGGAGAAGTTACTTTCTCAGGTTTAATAGAAGGTGTATATATTCTTGAGGAAATATCAACGCCTGATGGTTATAATCCAATTCATCCGATAATAATTCGTGTTTATCGAACCCAGATCAATACACTAGCTATCGCTTATCCAGAAGATATATTTGAAAAAAGCGGCGAAGAGCTTCAGCTGGTCAATCATGCTTCTTTAGACCTTGAATTGTTAAAGGTCACCGATAATAATCAACCGTTAGCCGGAGCGGTATTCGAATTGCAGGATAAAAGTGGCACACGAGTAGCAGGACCTGCCCGCTCGGATAATGAGGGAAAAATAGTATTTGAACATGTCACAAGCGGAACCTATTATTTAGTGGAAACGACCACTCCAAATGGCTATCTGGTAAGTGAGAAGCTAGAATTGGTTGTGACTTATGATGACAGTGGTCAATTAGTGATTACGAAGCCTGAAGCGTGGGATAGAAAAATCGTCAACAAGCAACTGACAGATTTCACCTTTGAAAAACAAACAGAGGATGGCCAGCCACTTAGAGGAGCAATATTTGAACTACAAGATGCTAATGGCAATAGAGTTTATGGACCAATTGTTTCTGATCGTGAAGGAAAAGTTACCTTTACCGACATAACTCAAGGAACCTACCAGCTTGTAGAAACTGGCGGGCCAGAAAACTACTATTTAGCTGAACCAATCTCTGTTACCATTGGTTACGATGTGAACAAGCAACTGACAGTACTGCAACCGACGGACTGGCAAAGTGTTGTTGTAAATAAGACAAAGCGCTCCGATTTTTCTTTCACTAAAGTGGGCGAAAATAATAAACCCTTAAATGGCGCGATATTTGAATTGCGAGATGAGCAAGGAAAATTAATTCAAGGTCCTATCACTTCAGATCCCGTTGGTAAAGTTACTTTTAAAGGAATTGCTATTGGTAAGTATTATTTAGTTGAGACACAGGCACCTGAGGGATATGAATCGATTGATCCAGTACGTATTGTCGTGGATTTTGATAATTCTGGCAATCCAACGATTGTTCAACCTTCCGACTGGAACAATCAGTATCAAGTAAAAAATACACAGATGAGAACAGATTTTATCTTTACAAAAGTGGATTATCTAGGGAATCCACTGGCCGGTGCCGTATTTGAATTACGTGATACTAACGGAAACGTAATTCAAGGTCCCATAACAACTGATTCTGACGGAAAAGTCGTTTTTACAGGCCTAACAGTCGGTGATTATCAATTAATTGAAACACATGCACCAAACGGTTATCTGGAAATAGAGCCCATTCCCATTTCCGTTTATGTAGATGAGAGTGAAAGATTAGTCGCTACGCCTGACTTTGGCGATTATAATGAGCTATGGGATGGCAAAATATACAATATGCCGGATGTAGACGAACCAAAGCCTAATATAGAGTTTCCATTTATTAAAATGGGCGAGACCTCACAGGGAAACGTTCCTCTATCTGGCGTGAAGTTTGAGTTAACCTCTTTATATGGTGGCCCCTCTTATCAAGCTGTTTCAACTGGTGATGGAAAAGTAAATTTCACTGAGGTTACTTCAGGATTTTATGCACTAAGAGAAGTAGAATATCCAGAAGGCTATGTACCAAATCCACCGATTCCAGTACGTGTTTACTGGGATGAGCATGGCTTTTTACATGTTGAATATCCAGAGGAAAAATTCGAAACGAATGAGAATGGCCTGCCTGTTATCGTCAACAAGCAAGCGACGGCATTGCATTTGACCAAGACAGATGAGCAGAAACAGCCATTAGTAGGTGCTATATTTGAGCTCCGGGATGAAGATGATGAGGTAGTTGGTACTGCTCAAACCTCTAATGCTCAAGGCAACCTAACCTTTACAAATGTCAAAGCTGGGACCTACCGCTTGATAGAAGTCCAAGCACCTGAAGGATTCTCACTGTCAAAACCAATAGAAATCACAGTGGCTTATGATAACAACGGTGAGTTGGTTATTACAAAACCTGAAGCATGGGATGGGACAATCATAAATGAGCAGGTGATTGATTTACCAATTACCAAAATCAATGAAGATGGCGAGGTGTTATCAGGCGCTATGTTTGAGTTACAAGGTCCTGATAAGAATGTACTGCAAGGTCCTGTAACAACAGATTATGAAGGACAAGCCTTGTTCACAAACCTAGAAAAAGGCACCTATTATTTGACGGAAACAAAAGCACCAATTGACTACCGATTATTGAAAGAGCCGATAAAAGTGGTTATTGATTATGATGAAGCTGGAAAACTGATAGTTGCCTCTCCAAAAAATTGGAATGGCGATGTTGTCAATACGAAAGAAAAAAATACACCACCACCCGGTTCGTCTGGAGAACCAGGTAATCTTGGTGGAAATGAAAAAAAGACCTCTAATCCAAGAAAGAAAACAAGAAGGTTATTAAATGCCGGTGAACAGCCATCAATTTTGTATACAAGTATTGGTCTTCTGCTTTTACTACTTGGCTACAGCATATACCTGAAATGCCATCGCAAAAATTAAAAATGGTATTAAGACGTTGTCGTTTTAAGAATAGAACTTGAAAGTTAAAAGAGCGTGGAAGGTGACTTTCCACGCTTTTTTAGCTGATTTTAGCATCTAATCTTCTAATTCAGTTTCTAAAACAGTACCTGTTTGTGCATCAAGCTTTATGCTTGACTCCGAATGACTTAATTTAAAAGTAACTTCCCAATAAGTAATAGCCATTTCTCTGTTTAAAGACCACTCAACCACTAATTCTATCTCCAAATCCAGTGCCTCTGCAGCGATTTGTGCCCCTCTTCTATTGATAGAATATCCTTAAGGTTCAGTGAATCCTCTGCCTTTTTAACACCATTTTGTTCATCTGCATCCAGCTTTTCTTCTCGTTCTTTTGTTTCCTCACCTGCTTCAGTATTAATTTTTAACTCATATTCTTTATTTTCATCCCCTGTATTTTGAAATAATACGTGCCAAAAGCGGTATCCAAATTAATAGAAAGGATAGAACTATTAGGGTAAGTTTTATTATACGCTGAAATAGCATCTGTAACCGAAATTTTCACCACTGAAATAACTAATTGCCTATTACCATTATCAATTGAAGCTACTGTACTTTCTTTTGAAAATTTCTTTGGCGATGTATTAGTTGTAGCACACTCTCCTAAGATCATCCCAAAGGTTACAATGCTCAATATTAATAATTTTATCTTGATAATCCCTAATTTTCTTTCTTAGTTTAGATTCACAGCTTCGACTATCTGTGTTTGATTATCAATTATTACAAAATATTGTTGTACCCCATCTTGAATCGTTATTTCCCAAACACCTCTTCCTTTTAAATGAGTTAACTCCCATTTTGTTGCTACTCCTTTACCTACTGAAACTTCAGCAATAATAGATAAGTTTTGTATCAAAATATCTTTGTTAAAAGACAGAATTCCATCTTGTAAGCTTGTTACATTTATTTGCCTCTTTGTTATTTTCCCAGTATTACCATTAACTTGCCAAGAATAAGCTTTTTGATCTTGTTTGCCAGTCATTTCGTAAAGATAATCGTTTCCTTTTTTAGTTAACACCATTGAGTGTAATTCAATGGTTGAGCCAGCTTCTATATGAGCCATAACTGCCCCAAAAGAGGTTAGTTGCATCGCTTTAACAGGTCTATTAGAAACAATTAAAATAACTATTAATCAAATAAGGATTGCTAAAGTTCTGTATAATCTTCTCATTACGTGCTCCTTTCTTTTGTTTTATTGGTTATTCTCATGATAACGGCACCCAACTAAAAGAAAACTTACATCAAAAAATAAAAATAAAATGAATTTTTTTTAATTTTATTCGATGTACCATAAAATTCATCGTGTTTAAAGTGAACAATCCGGTTGAATTATATCTTATCTAGCGATTCACCTACCACTGTTATGGTGTAAATTCCAATTTAAATAATTCTTTTTGAATAAAATCAAATAAATTTTCCCACCTAACCCGATCACTTAATCGATCTAAATAAAAACATTTCTCCATATCCAATCTATCTTCCCCACCATCAGAAATAATAACATCTGCCTCATCTATAGAGACAGTAAAATAAATTTTTTCTGGATTAAACACTGAAAGTAATTTATTTCGAATTAAGTTAGCCCCTAAAACATTTTTTGAATACTGCACGGCAATATTCAATTGCTTATTTTTATGATAGCTCATTGAATATAAAATCATCCCGATCATCATTTCAGTATGCTTTTCAGGTACTCGCTCTTGTATGTTAAACATCTGGTAGAAATCAATAACTTGTTGTTCTATACTAGTTCCCTCAGCAGTCATTTGAAATAAAGTTATCTCACCCAATCTGCCGAATTTTTCGGGCAAATTAATATCAAAATAAAAAACATACAGCAGTAATAGCAAACTATTATAGTAAAATTTCAGCTGTTCTTCTTCATTCAGGCTTATATTAAAATAAACTTGAGTATCAGCCACTAAATCACTACTGATTTCTGCAATAGGAACTGACAGCCGTAAAACTTCCTCAACTATTTGCTTAATCTGCTTTGGATTATCAAGCTCTGAAACATGCATTCTCATCGCCAGATTAAGATACAATCGCTCAATAGCTGCCCCCTCCATTGTGGGGATTTCTTCAAAAAAAGATACATTACGAGATAGATCGTTAACCCTAAAAAAAATCTCTAAAATAGGTTGGATAGTTTCAGGATAAGCCATCATTCTTTTTTCATTTTGTATTCGTTCACGAGAAATCCCACCTACATAGGCTAATTGTGTCAATCTAGTTGGCAACATATCACGTTTAGTTAATTCATGAATGGCTTGTTTAAGTTCGCCTTCTGTCTCTTCAATTAACGGTGTTGGATAAATATCCAAGCCTTTATAGAAATTCCAATAGAAAAAAAAGGTAAAAATTCGTCTATGTTTTTCCTCACAAATTAAATTGGAATAAGAATGATTGTCCATAAAAGATAGTTTAATATTAAAATTATCAAAAAAGACCTCTAACTCTGATAAATAATAATAAAGACTCGTTGTATTCAAAAAAAGCTCATCGGCTAATTCTGTCACAGACTCATATTTCTGGCGTAACACAGATTTAATAATCACAAACTCCATCGAATTTTCTGCATACTGTAGACGAAGACTATCTATAATATAGTGAAAAGGCTGTGTAGGTGACAGACGCATATAAATAGTTCCCTTATCCTTTGTAAACACAACTGACTCATCCAAACTCAAATTTTTAATGTCCTTTTGCAACTCCTCTATATATCGATTGGCTGTTCTAACCGATACTCCTAATTCATGGGACAAGTCTTTTGTTGTGCTAACATCCCCTTTCCTCACAAGAAACGCTAAAATATCAAGCTTAGCCCGCTCTGGTTTTGAACAAAAATCTAACATTTTCTTTCTTCCTTTCCTATTCTCCACTATCCTTTAATAAACTATTAATATTTTCACCCAGATTCTATAACTTGTCATATTATCAGCTTAGCTTATACACTGTTTTTATTCCTACTGCCACCTTTCCTTTTAGCGTATAAGATTTATATTTCACCTCTTCATTTTGTTCCACGTATATTAACTTATGTATATTTGATCACTACTACTTGACCAAAAGAACGTACATTCGTATAATTGAACTATTATTTGAGAGAGGTGAAGAAATGGAGCAGTATTTCAACTACGAAATCGAACCCGTAAATGAAACGCTCTGCGTGGACATGAAAAGCTTTTATTCCTCAATTGAATGTGTTGAACGTGGCCTCGATCCCTTAGCGACTATGCTCGTCGTTATGAGTAACGCCGACAATAGTGGTGGCTTGGTTTTAGCCGCATCTCCTAAAGCAAAAGAGGTGCTCGGGATTAGCAATGTCTCGAGAAAATATGACATTCCTGACCACCCTGACTTACTAATTGTACCACCTCGAATGACCCTCTACATCGAGCGCAATAAACAAATTAATGCTATTTTTCGAGAATATGTCGCTGATGAGGATTTGTACATCTATTCAATTGATGAAAGCTTTGTCAGAATCCAAGCATCTAAACGATTATTTGGAAAAAATGCTTACGAATTTGCTTGCTTATTTAAAGAAAGAATTCTAAAAGAAACCGGGCTATACTGTACAATCGGCATTGGTTCTAACATGTTATTAAGCAAATTAGCGCTTGATAATGAAGCAAAACAAAATGACGACATGATCGCTAATTGGCAGTATGAAACCGTCCCGAATACGGTGTGGAAAATTCCTCAACTAACTGATTTTTGGGGTATTAACACTCGTACAGAGGCAGCTCTATGGAAAATGGGAATTCGTACCATTGAGGAGCTTGCTCATTATGATTTTTTTACGATGAAAAGTCGGATGGGAGTGATTGGTCAGCAGCTAATTGCCCATGCTTGGGGAATTGACCGTACCCTACTAAAGGAACGCTACATCCCTCAAGCAAAAAGTATTGGCAATAGCCAAGTACTGATGAAGGATTATACCTATCAACATGAGATAGAAATCGTTCTACGTGAAATTGTTGAACAAGTGGCTAGCCGAATTAGACGTAAACAGTTTCAAACATCTTGTATCAGCCTTTCCTTTGGTTATTCAAAAGGAGAAGGAAGTCCAGGATTTTCTCGACAGCTTTCTATTCCACCAACTAATAATTCGAAAGTTTTATTTAACCACGCCCTCCACTTATTTAGGCTTCACTACAATGGATGTGCTGTTAGACATATCGGTGTAAATTTTTCTAAACTAACAGGTGCTAACTACATGCAGTTAGACCTATTTAATGAGCCAGACCGCCAAATAGCAACTAATAAGCTTGATTATTTAGTTGATGACATTCGGAATAAATACGGCTATGAAGCACTTGTTCATGCAAGTAGTATCATGGAAGGAGGAACTGTTATCAGTCGCTCACACTTAGTTGGTGGGCATGCAGGTGGCAATGATGGCTTATGATAGAACTAAATTCTCACTACCACGATAGAGGGTTAAAAAAATATTCAGGCTTTTACTTAAGCGAACACTCCGCTCAGATAGAACAGTCAATAGCCCACCGAAGAAAAGAAAATAAGCAGAAACCACAAATGGCTTCTGCTGACATTGATAACGTACTAGGCCTCGCTCAACTAAAATCAGCTCAGGTTTGCCTGCAATTAGAAGCAGTTGACGCTGAAGGTCATTATTATGATGATATTGTGGGAAAGATAGCTGGCTACGATGAGTTAGGCTTTTTTATCGGAAAAAATAAAGTCGGGTATGACGAAATTAGGCATATAGAACTCCATTCATCAAAAAAATGGAGCGACTTATCTGACCGTTAGGCGTTGTTTTTGTGTCATTTTTAATGCAATTTTCCTCTTTTTAGCTTAAAATAAATCAATAACTAATAAAGGGGCCTATTACTAATGAAAAAAGTTGACTTTGTGAGCCTGTTCTTCTTATTTATAACCATTGTCTTTATCGGATTTGCAATTTTCTTGTATTCTCGTAATAATATATGGTTTGAAGTTGGATCAGCAATCACTGCAGCAGTCTGCCTCTTTATGGTTTTTCATAAAGAATTCTAACTAATTTACCAGAAATAGCTAAAGACCTACACATATAATCCCCCGAAACTTAGCAGTTTCAGGGGATTACTTTTATATGAGACCTACTTGTTCAATTGCTGATTAATTTTGGCCAACTCTTTTTTTTCTTTAAAGTAGAACATTGTCCAAAAAATGAAGAAGATAACAAAAAATGAAAGAGATGCCGTTAATATAATCCCTATTTGAAAAGGAAACCAATTCCCCAAATAAGCCACACATAAAAAGACGACATAGGAACCAATCATTTGGCATAATGTCTTTACCAAAAGAGACAACTTCTCACTTTCGTATATAGTCGAAATCAGTCCGATCACTGCTCCCATCAATAAAACTAGCAAACTATTTTTTCTCACTTCCCCGCTTGTAAAGAAGATACCTGTTATTAAATAAATCATGCTCCCTATTCCTATGCCTACCAGTGCGTTTTGACTCATTTTTTTCATCTGTCTTCCTCCTATAATTGATCTAATCCATTCTTCAAATCAGCTAAATACCGCCTTGATACTGACTGCTTTTTGCCACTTTTTAAATACGCCACCATATTACCCGAGAACGAATTTTCTAGCTTGTGAATCTGCTTCAAATTAACTAAAGATGACTTCGTAATCTGTACAAATAATGGATCTGCTAACTCTTCTTTAAATTTGTACAAACGACCTTTTGTTTCAATTTCTTCTCCCGTTGTTAAGAAAATAATCATCTCATCACCGAAAACCTCAACCACTTCAATAGTCGCAATCTCAATCAATTGATACCCATCATCAATTCGTTGCTTAATCACTTGCTTACTCTCTTTCTCTGACAATCTCTGATAAATGTTATTAGCTGTTTCTACGCTGGGTGACTCAATAAGGATCTTCACCTTATCTAAGGCTTTATCTATACGCATCTCAATCTCCATTCACTTGCCTCCTGACACTTTTATTATACGAAATAATGGATTTTTTAGAAGCTTTTTTCGATAAGCGGTCGAAAAAATTAGCTAAGTGGTACTTTTTCTCACGATTAAAAAGAGGATGAAAGAAAAGTTCTTTTTACTTTTCTTTCATCCTTATTTAACGGAACATAGACTGCTTGATCTCAGTCATATCACGACTAAATTTTTCAGGCTCATCAAACATTGGAAAATGCGCCGACTCCTCATATAAATAAAAAGCTTTAAGTGGCGCAGAAACCGTCTCATAAAATATCTCTGCCTGCTCTGGACAGGTCATTAAATCATATTTACCATTAAAGATGAACATTGGAACAGGTAATTCTTTTACCACTTCCCCGTAATCCTCTACCATAAATTCTTCAAGCAACGGTAGGGCCTTCGCTGAGAATAGCACACCCAAAAACTGAAACTTTTCTCCTAATGAATACCCCTTGTAGCTAAACAAGTCTTTGATTGTCTGACCATTCGTGTACCTTCTTGTATGAAAAAGAGCTCGCCCATGTTTATACAAATATTTCTCCGTAAACATATAGAATTGACGATCCTTTTCGAAGGCTATTGCCATTTTGTCTGGAAACTTAGCCAAAAATTTAGGGTTATTTTCTTTGGCACAGCACTCCTTTACAAACTCATAAACAGTCCGCTGATGTTCATACATTGAATTGACTTGCCCAATCCCAATATAAGCAGAAAAAAGCTCTGGCCGTTTTTTTACAGCCAAACCAGCTGTCACCGTTCCAAATGAATGTCCCATTATCAGGCAATTTTTTTTATTAAATTTTTCCAAGAAATACTCTGCCCACTCAATAATATCGTCCACCAGATTCTCGATAGTTAATTCTTTGCCCGTACACTCTGTATTGAGCCCGCACCCTCTCGTCTCTGGAAACACACATTGAAACTCTGTATACATCTTCGGATAATACTTATCTATTAAAAATAATTCAGGGAACAACGGCCCTCCATGAATGTATAATAATAACGGACGATCATCCACTTGTTCATCTACATAGACGCCCCGTTGTTCTCCCGAAATCTCAATTACTGTTTTTTTCACATCAGTTCTCCAATCATTTTTAGGGTACAGTTCATTTTATAATAAATGTTCGTATAATGATACCCGATTTTCATTATTCTTCGACTAAACAAAAAAATGAACCTCCTTTAAATAACACTAAAGGAAACTCATTTCTACTCAATTTTCTATTCTTTAACCGGTAATAATAAGCGTAAACCATTAAAAATAACAACTAAGGTACTGCCTTCGTGAACTAGGATGCCGATCGGTAAATTCATTTTACCGAAAATATTTAGAATAACTAAGAAAATCACGACGGCCATCGCAAAATAAACATTTTGCCAAACAATTTTATCAAGACGTTTAGCCACCTTATGAGCGTAGCTTAATTTTGTTAAATCATTGTTCATTAATACCGCATCTGCCACGTCCATCGCGACATCCGTTCCGTCTCCCATAGCAATCCCGATATCAGCATTTACTAGCGCTGGCGCATCGTTAACCCCATCGCCTAACATTGCTACCATGCCATATCTACGTTGTTGATCGGCTACTATAGTGGATTTATTTTCAGGTAAAACATTCCCAATAATTTCATCCATTCCTAATTGTTGACCAATAGCCTGTCCTGTTTTTTCTGAATCACCTGTAATCATGGTCGTGTGGATTTGTTGAGATTTCAAGTAACTAATAACACCCTTAGCATGTTCATTTGGAACATCCATCATGGCAATTAACCCAACAACTTGATCGTTTTCAGAAACATAGACAACTGTTTTTCCTTCGTCTTCGTAACGTTGAGTCCGCTCCGAAATTTGTTGTGAGACCTGCTCGAAAGTCGTTGGTTTCCCGATTCTATACTGATTATTCTCAATCTGCGAAACAAGTCCTTTACCAATCTCATTTGAAACCTCTAGATTAAGCTCGTTGACACTCTCAAATTTTGCTAAAATCGCATTGGCTAATGGATGATTAGCTGTTTTTTCCATTGCGACAATAATGTCAGTATAGTAGCTCTCTTGAGCAGGAACACTAAAGAAATAATCCGTTACCTGTGGTTTTCCTTCTGTTAACGTGCCTGTTTTATCAAACGCAACCGCTTGAATATCGGCCAAATTAGATAAGTATGAGCCACCTTTAAAGAGAACTCCCTTTTTAGCTAGGTTAGAAATAGCTGACAAGGTAGCTGGCACAGCACTCGCTGCTAGCGCACAAGGTGAAGCCACTGTCAGAAATACCATGCCTCGGTAAAAACTTTCATACCAATCCCAGCCCATAATAAATGGCATAACTAGGATAAAAATAGAAACAATAAGCAAAACTGATTTAACATAAAGAGGCTCTAATTGTTGAATTTTTGTTCCTGTCTTTGTTAAATTAGATTGCGATTGATTAACCAGTTGTAGGATTTTTGAAAACAGGGTGTCTTGGCTATCTTTTGTCACCTCCATTGTAAAGGTTCCATTCCCATTTATAGTACTACCAAAAACCTCATCTCCAACTGTTTTTTCTCGTGGCATGCTTTCACCATTGATTAAGCTTTCATCAATCGCACTATAGCCAGAAAGAATAACACCATCTGTAGGAATTTGGTCACCATTCAACACTTGTAAATGATTGCCAATGCTTAAAGCGGTTACCTCAACAACTTTTGTGGTCCCATCAGCTTGAATTAAACGGGCCTCTGTTGGGTTCATTTTCATGAGATTCGTTATTTCACGTTTACTTTTACCTTCAGCATAATCCTCCAAAAAATGAGCAGAGGCAAAAATGACAATTAAGAGGGCTCCCTCTTCAAAATCACCTATTAATGACGCACCAAAAGCGGCAAGAGTCATTAAGATATGGACATTCGGGGTAAATTTTCTTTTCGCTTTCGTCGAAGCAATCGTATCACTTATCCCCTCCTCAATAATATGATACCCTGACATCAACATCGCCAACACATACAAACCATTTTGAATCATGCCTTCCTTTAAAAACAACGCGATTATAAACGCTGCTAAACCAACAAAAAACAAAACGACTGGCATTTTTCCATGATCATGATCGTGGGAATGTCCCTCTTCATGACTGTGATTATGATCATGTCCATGACTACAATTTCGATTATGAGTGTGTTCTGTTACTTTTTCCATAAGACCTCTCCTCTTTCTATGCTTACTTTATATAAGTTACATATGAATACTTGTTCATGTGTTTATTGTACAATGTTTCAATAAAAAGCGCAAGCATTTTCTATAAAAAAGAAACTTTAATTATCAAAACGGAACTATTTCTATTTAGGTCGTTCGTATAATAGTCACTTGCGGGTGAAATGACCATTAAGCGAAAAAGACTCTAGCAAGCGCTACAGTCTCAAAGTTAGTCGTTTAATTACTCTCAATTAAAAAATCACACCTATCACAAATAACAAGGCGTAAAGCATAACGGTTAGTGCCAAGTTTTTGATAGCCAACGGAAAAGTCTCCAATTTAACTTGGCGACGTGAGAATGCTAACGTGTTTTTCCAAATAATCGGAAAGATTAGCCATAGTCCTAAAACTGTCCACGGCACCAATCCTATCACAACAGCTAAGGTTGTAAATACAAATGGTGAGACTGCCAAAAACCAAAATAAAGACACTGCTCGTTTTTTTCCGATGTAATAAACAAGGGTATGGCGATTATTTAAAACATCTTCTTCAACATCACACGTATTATTGGCAAGCATCAAATTGGCAATAGCAAAAACAGCCGGCAAAGCCATAATAAACACCTGCCCCATAAGTTGCCACGTAAAGGCCGCTACATCATAGATATTCAAGTAAACACAGATTAAAGGAATAATGAAGCCCATTGCGATGCCAGAGGTAACTTCGCCTACTGGTAAACTAGATAATGGCTTAGGTCCTGCCGAATAAAAAATCCCCACTGAATAACTAATTAAGCCTAGCCATAAAATAACCCAACTCGTCTGAGACGCAAGATAGATGCCCATCGCTGCTGATACCACAATAAATCCAATCATTAAATTGCGAACCAGTGAGAGTGACAGATTTTCTCTCCCAATAATATTGGTCTCTTCTTTATAATCATGAACATCTGTCGCATTATGATAATCCATGTAATTATCCAAAATATCTACTGCCATATTGAACAGTAACATGGCAATAAAAAAGAACCCCATGTTCCCCAAATAAATTTGCTTATAATGATACCAACTATAAGCCATTCCTAAAACAAAAGGAAAGACACTAGCCGTTTTAGCCTTCATTTCAACTAACTCTGCAAAAACCTTCCAGCTCATTTTTTGATGCCCTCTTTCTTACCAGTCATTCTCATTTTCATCTATTCAATTGATAATCGCTCACTTCACTCAATAAGTCAAACTTTCCTAGAGCAATCAATTGACACAATCTTCATTTTAAGCTAAATTGGAATTAGTGTAAAGAATAGTGCAGGAGGCCTGATATGGCGATTCACCCATTATGGGATAAATACCCCAACATGCAAGAACAATTAATAGAAACACAAAAAGTTATGACTAAATCAGTTAAAATTCGCAATAAAGAAATGACTGAAGCCCTGCAATTATTTTTTGAAGCAGGCGGAAAGTTACTTCGCCCTGCTTATTTTCTTCTATTCACCGGTTTTGGTCACGTTCCAACGACTAAAATTAAGTATCAAATGGCAGCTTCACTTGAAATTCTTCATGCTGCAACCTTGATTCATGATGACATTATTGATGATTCTCCCATCAGAAGAGATCGGCCATCCATTCAAGCAGCATATGGAAAAGATATTGCCGTTTATGCAGGTGATTTTTTATTTACGGTTTATTTTCAACTATTAGCGAATTCGTCACAAACAACCGACTCGCTTGAGTCAAATGCGCTCAATATGAAACAGATTTTAATTGGCGAATTGGATCAGATGCATTTACGTCACAACCCCAATATTACCATTAAACAATACTTACAGCATATTAAAGGGAAGACTGCTCAACTCTTTCAATTTAGTTGCTACCAAGGAGCAAAAGCTGCTAATGCACCCCTTCGAGTACAAATTTTGGCCCAACGCATTGGGTATCAAATTGGCATGGCTTTTCAAATTTTAGACGATGTCCTTGATTTTTCTTCAACTGAAGCAAAGCTTCATAAACCTATTTTAGAAGATATCCGTAATGGAAATTACACTCTTCCACTGATTTACGCCATGGCTGAAAATCGAGACGCCTTTGCGATCCTTGAAAAAGGAAAAGAGCTGACTGATGACGAGATTCAAACAATAGTCAGTGCTATCAATACCCATCAGGGACTAGAAAAAGCACAGCAATTAGCGATTCGCTACACCAATAAAGCACTAAATGAGATTGCTAAGTTACCTGATATTCCAGAAAAACAACTCTTAATTGAATTGACAGAACGCTTGCTAAATAGGCAAGACTAAGAAAGAAGCGATTAGGCTAGCCCCAATCGCTTCTTTTTCGTTTATCCTATTAGCCGAGCCCCTCACAGTACTGCTCCAAGTAACTGTTTAGCAAAGTGTATGCCTTTAATTTATTTAATGTTTCCACAGTTGTTAAGTAACTCGCCTTGTTAAATAATTGTTTGCGCACATTCAATTCTAAATCATCTTTAAAATTAGGCAACTGATCAATATACGTTTGCCCCCAAATGAAAAACGCCTCTTTTTGCATCTCTGGTTTTTGAAGCATTGCTTGACTCCACTGATAATCTAGAAAATCAATGGTTGTAATGTAGGTATAATAATCATCCCTCGTCACCTTAACACGCTTCTCTTGAGTGGAACTTTCAGCTTGCTTAAACAGCTCTCTGATTTCTTTTTCTAATTGATTTTTCTGATTACTCACAGGTTTATCCGCGCTACTCACTATAGCCAAACGATTTTTGGGTTCTAGATTGACTTGATCAACACTCGCAACCTGCTCCTTAACAGAGGCCTTTAATCGTTCACGCATACTCTCAATTTTTGGAGAGCTCTTTGATTGATTTTTTTCCTGCTCCCCCATGTGACGGAAATCTTCATACCTTTTGATCTCTGAAAATCGTTTAAGTTCTTGAAATTCTTGGGCCACTTCTACTGCCGGTGGCATGGGCGTATTTTCCCCTTGATTTTGATAATCGTCTAACTCCCTCTCAAGCTTCGCAATTTCACCCGTATATTTTTCGGCCTTAACTGCCATCTGATTGACTTGCTCTAACTGCTCATGTACACTTGTTAACTGATCTAGTTGTTGGACTCTTTCTTGAATCAGTTGATCAGTTTGTTTGGCTACTTTCAATTGCTCTTGTTCCGCTTTCCTGACTTGTGTTTGACAATCGACTAATTTTGATATCAATTCGGTGCGCTTATTATCGAGAGAAATCAATTCTTGTTGCTTCTGGTTAAATTCATTTTCAACCGCCTCTTGTAACATCTCAAGGTTAGGTTCCTCTTGATGCCATTCAGATAATTCCTCTGTCATATCCGTCACTTTATTTTTCCAGTTAGATAATTCCGTTTCTTTTTCTTGTATTCTAATTTCTGCTTGTTGTTTATCCTCTTCAAGTTTAATCAACGTCTCAACCAAAAGTTCCTGTTTTTCCTCTAACTGCTTTTGTAAATCAGCCACTTCTCGCGTTCTTTCATCCATATCTTCTTCAATTTTATCATGACTTACTTGACGATCCGCTTTGAGTTTCTTTATCTTTTCCTCATAAAAAGCTACCTCAGTTTCCAGTTGTGCATAACGTTCTTGAAAAGCTAACAGCCGTTCATCCCTACTCTGTATTTCAATCTCGACCAGTTTTTTATATTCCTCATACTCTTTATCAAGACGTTCCTGACGCGAAGCTACCTCCTTAGCCAACTCTTCATATCGTAACTCTCGAGCTGCTAATTCGTCACTTCTTAATTCAACTTCTTTAAAAAAAGGATCACGCTCTTCTTTCAGTCCCTCAGCTTGGCCTCGATAGATAAACAAACTTTTATCTAGCTTTTCATATTTTTCTTGCAGATGATCATAAGCCTTGTCTTTCTTTTTAATTTCTTCTCTTGAAAATTCACGATATTTTTTAAACTCTGATTTTCGCTCATCTAATAACTTTTTTTGAACGTTCAATTCTTTATCTAAAGTTTCAGCTCTGCTATTAGCAACTTCTTTCAGACATGCCTTTAAAAGCTCTGTCGCTTTTTCTTTCAAACCATTAGTCTCACCTTTTATCCGGCGTTGCCCACGTTTGAAATTAGCTGTTAGCGTAAACTCACCTGTTTTATCTAATTCATAATAGACGTCATGCAAAATAAAATTGGGAAAAAATCGACTCCAATAATCTATAAAGCGATGACTTGCAGGCTCAAATAGCTCTGAAGAAATACCCTGCGATTTACAAAAAATTGTTAGTTGCATTGCCTTAGCATTGTCACTAGTCGCTTCCTTTAATAGAACTGTTGTTTTTTCATTACGCTTTTGAGCCTGTTTATATATCGACGACTTCATCCGAACGCCTTGCTGCAACATTAGAATCCACCTTTCTCATCATTTATTGACACACACTTTAATACTACCTATTTAGTCTGCTTATGTAAAGAGAAAATAAAAAAAGTCACTAATTGATCAAAAGTGTCTAAGCCACATAAACCAGCAAAAAAAGCTAAAAATGAGGGGAATCACCCAACATCTCTAGCTTTCAGCCTTAATTATAGTCTAAACTTAGTAAGTGTTGATAATGTGAATTCGTTGCTTTTAAAACACGAGGGGAATCATCCATAATAATATCACCTGATTGAATGAAAACCACTCGATCTGCTCGCTCAATTGACATTAAATGATGGGTAATCCAGAGAACTGTTTTATCTTGTAACACAGAAAGGACCGTCTCTAATAATGCACGTTCAGTCAACGGATCAAGCCCAATGGTCGGTTCATCAATGACAACTATCGGCGCATCTTGTAGTAAAATTCGTGCTAGGGCAATACGTTGCTGCTCCCCACCGGAGAACCGCTTGCCCCCCTCTTCCACTAACGTGTTAACACCCTCAGGCAGCTTGTCAATTACCGGCTGTAGCCCTGCCTGGCGGATAGCCTCCAATACGTCTTGATCAGTTGCTTCCAAATTACCTAAACGGACATTGTTTAAAATACTTGTATTAAACAGATGAGGGGCTTGATTTAACACACCAATGTAATGGGACATCTCCCCTAAAGTGTCTACTGGCTTACCTTCAATCAAAACAGAACCTGCCTGAGGCGTTAAATCTCCTCGCAAAATTTTCGATAGTGTTGTCTTACCTGTTCCACTCTTTCCTAAAACAGCTAATGTCTGACCAGCTTCAATTTGCAAGTTAAACTCATCAAAGATAACCTTACTGCCTTCACGATAGCTAAAGCTAATCCTTTCAAATTCAATTTTGGCGTTGGTTAAGCGATCCGTCGATACCTCAGACTCTTTCACTGTTTCCACAGATTCCGCTATTGGTAAGCTATCTAAGCGCTGAGCAGAATCCTCATACATCGGCAATTCAGTTACACCTTGACTAATGGGTGAGAAAGCATCCATTAACGGGAAAACAGCTAATACAAAGGCTGCTACCCAATTTAAACTGCCTTTTGGACCTGCACCAAAATATGAGCTGGCCCATAAGAAAATTGCCACAATAATTAACCCAAAAACAAGCTGAATAATGCAATCTTGAAAACGAGTGTATCTATTAAGCTTGGCATCTTCAGCACGAACATTCTTTTCAGCCTCATTATAACGAACAAGAAACTCATCGTAACGCCCACTATACTGCCAATCGCCCACACCTAAAACAGAATCTGTCAATTGATTATAAAGAACATGTCGCTCTTGTTTACGGCGGTAGACTCTTGCTCTATTGACAGCTACTGAGACCAAAGGTAACACAATAATAATGATTCCCAACATCAGTAATATCAATAAGGCAAATGGAATTGAAAAGACGCCAAAACCAATAACAATTAGGACATATAATAAGAGACCTATCAAGGTTGGGAAAATCGTCCGCAAATATAAGTTCTGAATATGCTCAATATCTTCGGCTAAAATCCCTAAAATACTTCCTGTTTGAAACTCTTCTTTTGATTTAGCTGCTCGAGACTCTAGCGAACGGTACAATTTCAACCGAATATCAGACGTCATGCGTAACACCCAATCATGACTCCCTAAACGCTCGAGGTAACGAAATAGCGGTCTACCAATCCCAAAAGCTCTAGTCAGGACGATCGGCACGTACACAGCTAAAACATTCCACGGCCGTGATGCAGACTTACTGATTAAAAAGCCGGAAGTGAACATCAAAGCACTGCCTGCAAAAAAAGTCAGCAAGCCTAAAAATAGGACTAACACTAATAATTTACGGTATTTTTTAAAGAAGGGACGGACCCAAGTATCTTCTTTTGACAACAACAAACGTTGTGTCGCCTCTTTTTTACTCATCTGTCAGCCCTCCTATCACATCACTAGCAAAACGACTATAGTACCCTTCATTAGTTGTTAATTCTTGATAAGTCCCCTGCTCAACTATCTGCCCCTCTTCCATGACCAGGATATAATCCATCTCTTTCATCCAATGAAGACGGTGTGTCGCAAAAATGACTAATTTATCTGCAAATAAAGGGAGCATCGTTTCTTTTAACTCTGCCTCTGTTTCGATATCCAAGTGAGCAGTTGGCTCATCAAAAAGCATAATCTTTCGTGAATTATCTAAAAAGGCCCGAGCCAACGCAACCCGTTGCATCTGCCCACCACTTAAGCTTTGTCCGCCTTCGCCAATAATTGTGTCGAGGCCCTCTGGTAATTCAGCCAATAAATCAGTTAATCCAGCTTGAGCCACAGCTGCCAATAATTCTTCATCCTTGGCCTCAGGCACATAAAAAGTTATATTAGCCTTTAAACTAGTATGAAAAATATATGGATCTTGTGGAATATAAAACAATTGGTTTTGCCAATCACGCTGCTTTAGTGTGGCAATTTTCTCACCATTGATAACAATGTCACTGTCAGACGTTGGATTTAAAAAACCACCTAAAACCTTTATCAGGGTTGATTTCCCAGAACCCGATAGCCCCACTACTCCGATCTTTCCATGGCCTTTCCAAGTAAAATCAAGGGAGCGAATCGCATTTTGTTCAATCTCAGCCCCATAACTTGCCTCAAGTTTATGAAGCTCTATAACATCATCTGGTTGCCACTCATGAGTGAGAGTGAGTTCCTCTTGAACCCCCATCTCTTCGGCGTCTAACACATTAAAAATACTTTTTAGCGTATTGCCGCCATTTAAAGTAGCATGATAGTCATTAGCAAAATCACGAATAGGTAGAAAGAAATCTGGCGCTAAAATTAACACAGTTAACGCAGGAAATAGCGGCATAAGCCCATTGATCAAATTCAATCCAAGAAACAACGCAATAATCGCCACTGATAAGGTCGTAAAAAAGTCTAAAGCAAATGTCGATAAAATGGCAATTCTCAGTGTACTCATCGTCGCTTTTCGGTAATTTTCACTAACATTATAGACATTTTTACCATACCGCTTACTCAATCCCAATAAATTCAAGGTTTCTAACCCTCGTAACGAATCAATAAAATGATTACTTAAAATTTGAAAGCCTTCATACTGCTTATCAGCCTTTGCTCGAGCCGCATAACCTAAAATAATCATAAAAAGAATAATAATGGGAAAAACAAGAATCAAAACAACACCTGAACGTATATCTTGTGTAAAAACAAATGCCGCAATAAGCCAAGGGATAATCATCATATTAGTAATTTTAGGCAGAATAATGGTGATATAATTCTCAAGCTGGCTGATCCCCTCAATCGCCATGGTAACCATGTTTCCTGTCCCTTCCTTCTGTACAAAGTTAGGACCCAAAGAAAACACTTTTTTTAATAACTGTTGACGAATATCCTTTGACTGCTCATAGGCGTAGCCATCTAAACACTTATCCTTAACAAAATGCCCTGCTTGACGTAGCATAAAACAGCCAAAAAACAAGGCGATTTGCGGCAATTGCGATACTAATGTAGCTCCTTCCCAAACGCTACTAATTGCCTTTGATAAAAAGTAAGCTTGACCTATAATCAAAAGAGCTTGCAGGACAGCTAGTCCTGCAAGCCCGATAAAAACAGGTCTGATTTTATTGAATCGAAAAACATTTTTATCTATCATCAGAGTTTACCCCTTTATTTTACCTGTCTTCAATCTCTTTCCAAAAATATAATACGACCACGCTTGATACGCTAAGACAAATGGTAATAAGCAAACCGTCACAATTGTCATTATTTTCAATGTGTAAGGTGAGCTAGATGCATTAACAATCAATAAATCATACGCAGTATCAATTGAACTGATCATTACACGTGGGAACAAGCCGTTGAATAGCAACACAACGATTCCTGCTAAAACACCACCCGTAGATAAGAAAGAAAGTAACTCTTTGTCTTTATATGAGCCGTAAGCTGCAACAACTGCGGCTAAGACAATCACTACTAGAATAATAAGCGTTGAAATTGGCCGTTTATCAAAGAAATCAGTGTCTTTCCACAGCAAGCCAGCAAATACCACTAGCCCAACAAACAAGACGGGATAAAGGCGTTTAGCGTACATTCCTGCGCGATGACGAATCGGGCCATCTGTTTTCAAACGGATGTAGTTCAATCCGTGAATAAAGCAGATCAACGTAACAGCAACTGCGCCAACAATTGAGAATAAGTTGACGTAGTCCCCAAAACCAGCATAAATATTCTTATCAGCTTCCATTGGCATGCCACGAACCATGCTCGTGAACATTAAACCAAATAGAAACGGAGTAATTGAGCTACCGATAAACAACGCCCACTCCCAAATATTGCGCCCACGGTCTGATTCCATGTGAGCACGAAACTCAAAGGAAACACCCCGTAAAATTAAACCAAATAAAATTAAGAATAATGGGATATAGTAACCACTAAAAAGAGTGGCATACCATTCAGGGAACGACGCAAACAATGCACCACCAGCAGTAATTAACCAGACCTCATTGGCATCCCAGACAGGCCCAATAGTTCCCATCACTTGTTCTCGTTCTTGACGATTTTTTGCTAAAATTTTCGTAGCCATACCGACACCGAAGTCAAAACCTTCTAAAAAGAAGAAGCCAATAAATAAGACAGCGATTAGTAAAAACCATAATAGTTGTAAGAAAGTCATTTCCATACTAGAACGCCTCCTTCGCTAATGGATCAATCGTTGATAATGCTTCTTTATCTTCTTTATATGGACCATACTTAGCTACTCGTTGAACTAAGAAGACCATCACACCGCCTAATAATGAGAAGATTAAGAAATAAACAATATTGGTAAATAGCAACTGATTAGCTGTAACACTTGGAGAAACACTGTCTGCAATGGTAAACAACCCATAAACAGTCCAAGGAAAGCGACCTAACTCAGTAATTAACCAACCACTTGTATTAGCTATAAATGGCGCAGCAATACATAGCGTGAAGATAACTTGTAGCCATTTCATTTTGAAGATACGGTCATTACGTAATGCCCATAATCCCACAACAGCTAATAATGCCATCAAAGAACCGAATCCTGCCATAAAGCGGAAACTCCAGAACAAGGTATTGACTGGCACGTAAAACTCCATGTCCTCGCCCCATTTTTCTTTCATCTCTTCATTTAAGGTATTCATTCCCTTGAAGTCACCTTCGTGAGAGCTCCCTAATAAAGTAAGCATGTAAGGAATTTCTATTGCTGGCCCTTCAGTTCGATCGTTTTGATCCATCAAACCAACTACTTTCCACGGTGCTGGTTGGGCGACATCTTCATAAATCCCTTCCATAGCCGCAAACTTCATTGGTTGATCTTCAATAACAGCCTGTGTCTGTGCGTGACCAAAACCAATGGTTAAAATAGACGAAATTAAGCCAATAATTAAGCCAATTTTCATCGATTCTTTAAAGAAAGTAATATCTTCTTTACGCATCATTTTCCAAGCTGAAATTCCCACAATAACAAATCCACCGGTCACAAAAGCACCGAAGATAACGTGAGGCAATTCTAACCATAATTGATGATTCTTTAATAAAGCGCCAAAACTTTTTAGCTCTGCTCGTTTAGTAACCTCATTAAATTGATAGCCGACTGGATTTTGCATAAATGAATTTGCTGCTAAAATCCACAAGGCAGATAGCGTTGACCCAATGGCAACTAACCACATAAAAATCATGTGAGTACGTGGTTTTACTTTATCCCACGTAAAATGCCATAAACCGATAAAGGTTGACTCTAAAAAGAACGCCAGTAACGCTTCAACAGCTAAAGGTGCTCCAAAAATATCACCCATGAAACGTGAATACTCTGACCAGTTCATCCCAAATTGAAACTCTTGGATAATCCCTGTCACAACCCCGACGGCAAAACTAAGTAAAAATATCTTTCCCCAAAACTTAGTCATGTCTTTGTAAACTTGATCTTTCTTTACAACATACATTGTTTCCATGATAGCAACGGCCAATCCTAAACCAATGGATAAGGGCACAAAAAAGAAATGAAAAACAGTCGTCATTCCGAATTGAATCCGCGCTAATGTTAATACATCCATGTAAAGATCCTCCTTTTGTTATTTTTTCATCTTTATAATAATTATCAATACATCACTATTATAGTCTATAATCCTCTAAAAAGAAAATATCCCCTAAAAAAAATATTAAATATGCTAATAACGATACTCATCCCTTTTAGGCTCAGCGCATTGTAACAAATTCTTCCGCTGCTGTTGGGTGAATAGCTACCGTATTATCAAAATCTTTCTTTGTCGCGCCCATTTTAATCGCTACTGCAAAGCCTTGTAGCATTTCATCCATACCAATTCCAACACCATGCAAACCAATGATTTTTTCTTCAGCACCTAGACAGACTAATTTCATCGTTGCTTTTACTTTACGATCCTGTAACGCATACTGCATCGGGTTAAATTGTGAGCGATAAACTTTAATCTGAGAATCACCATATTGTTCTAACGCTTCCTGTTCGGTTAACCCAATAGTGCCAATTGGCGGATGGCTAAACACAACCGTTGGGACTAATTCATAATTTAAGTGCTCCTCCGTCTTACCATTAAATAATCGCTCAGATAACCGACGACCAGCTGCGACAGCAACAGGCGTTAATTCTAGCTTGCCAATAATATCGCCAATCGCATAAACACCTGATTGCGTCGTGTTTTGGTATTTATCTACTTTAACCTGACCTTTTTCATTTAATACAACTTGTGTGTTAGCTAAATCCAAGCCTGAGACATTTGGCTTACGCCCAATCGCCCAGATAATTGCATCAACCACTAACTCTTCCCCTGTCTCAAAATGAAGGACTAACGAACCATCTTGAGATTTACTCACACTTTTGGGCACTGATAGTGCATGAGTCACGATTCCCTCTTGCTGATAAATCGCTAGTAACGCTTCAACAATCTCTGTATCAAATTGTCTCAATGGCCGTTCCTTGCGATACGCCAAGTGAGTTTCGGCTCCTAGGCCATTTAAAACACCTGCTAACTCAACCGCAATATAGCCAGCACCAACTACTGCAACTCGCTTAGGTAGCTCAGTCAATTTAAAGAAACCGTCCGAATCAATCCCTAAATCGGCACCGGGAATATTAGGATAACTTGTCTGTCCGCCTGTTGCGATTAAAATATGAGGCGCCGTAAATTGCTGACCATCCACCTCTACAATATTTTCAGCAACAAACTTGCCATAGCCCTTGAGATACGTCACGCCATTGCTTTCTAGCCCTGACTCGTATAGCCCATTCAGCCGCTTAATATAGGCCTGACGATTAGCAACGAGCTTACTAAAATCAAAAGAACCAATTGTGACATCAAACCCGTAGCTTTCCGCATCTAAAAGCATGTTTTCACGCAATTGAGACGCCGACCACATCACTTTTTTAGGCACACAGCCGGCATTTACGCACGTCCCCCCTAATTCTTTTCCTTCAATTAATAAAACACTGGCACCATGCATCCCAGCTCGATTAGCTGAGGCAATTCCACCACTACCGCCACCAATTACGATATAATCGAATTTCTTCATTATCTTCATCCTTTCGCAGTCTCTACCACTTTGAATTATACGTAAAAGAGAGGTTATAAATCAAGGGTTCTGTTTGTGAATTCAAGCTTGCCACACCTTACAAGCCCCCTCTCTTTTAGTATTACTTATCGTATGAAAAGAGCTGTGACAAAAGAGTCGCTAATTTCGACTTTTGTCACAGCTCACATCTTATTTCTTTTTGCGAATCATGTCTCCCGGTTTTACCGGTTGCTTAACTGGCATTGTCAAAATCATCATCGCATTTGGCGCCTTTTCAATCGCTTCGCCATCTTCATTCCACATCTCTTCAACCGTCTGCTCAAAGTGAGCAAAGCCTGGACCATAAAACTCTATCTCATCGTTAATCCGAAAATGATTTCGTTGACGAATCGTTGCAATTCCCGTAGCTTCATCATAAGCAAGAACCTCACCAATAAATTTGAAAACAGGGATTTTTCGACGTTCACCGAAAAGTTGCTCTTCTTCACTAGGAGTCTGATAATAAAAACCAGTTGCCAACTCTCGTTGAGCCACCTTCCAAAGCTCATCAACCCATTCTTGTTTACATTCATAATTATCTGGATCTGCCATGTAACTATCGACAGCTGCTTTATACACATTAGCTACCGTTGACACATAGTGAATTGACTTCATGCGACCCTCGATTTTAAAACTATCCACACCATTTTGAATCAAATCAGGAATATGCTCAATCATCGACATATCCACAGCACTCATTGAGAATGGCTCATCTTCGATTTCCCCTGTTGTAAGTAATGATCGATGCTCGCCTGCATAAGGCATATCAAATAAATCATATTTCCACCGACAAGACTGCGAACACCCTCCCCGATTAGCATCTCTTTTTGACATATGATTCGATAAGGTACATCGACCAGAATAAGAAATACACATTGCACCATGAATAAAAGCTTCAATCTCAACTGTTGTATTAGCTCGGATCGCCGCAACCTCTTCCATAGAAACTTCTCTGGCCAATACCACACGCTCTAGCCCTTCATTCTTCCAAAATTCCAATGTTTCAAAATTTGTTGCTGACGCTTGAGTAGACAAGTGGATGGGTAATCCAGGTGCTTCTGTCGCACAAATTTCAATCAACGCTGGATCAGAAACAATCACGGCACTAATCCCAATCTCCCGTAATTTACGAAAGAAATCCCCTGCTCCTTTGGCATCCCCCTCATGAGTGACCATATTAGCTGCAACATAAACTTTAGCATCATAGTTATTAGCAAAAAGTACCCCTTCCGCCATTTCCTCAAAACTAAAATTCCCAGCACGACTTCTCAACCCATAGGCATCTCCACCAATATAAACAGCATCAGCCCCATAATGAATAGCCGTTTTCAATTTTTCCAACGTTCCAGCTGGTGCTAAAACCTCTGGACGTTTCAATTCTGTTTTTGTTTTCATCTCTATTCTCCTCCCCTACTTGACTTCGTCTGGATCCATCAAGAAAAAGCCTGTATCTAAGCTACGTTCCTGTGGATGATTTGCTTCTACTTTAACCGTTAAGTCTCGAGCCAGAGACTCTGTCCATTTTCCATCTAAAAGTGCCTCTTTAGCCATCACAAACAACTTAGCAATCTCAACAAACGATGAACCCGGTGTATAAATCCCATCAAGCTTCCAATGTCCATACGCCATTTCCTGAAGTTTGACTAATTCCATCATTAAATTGACATCACTATCAGCAAAAATATGTGTCCCATGACTGTCCTCATAAACCGAATAATGTGTCTCCACCTTTTTAGGCTCAGATAAAAAGAGACCACGTTCTTTACTAACATCATCGTCAGCCTTAATATATGAAAAGAAATTTTCAACAAGCGGTCGTTTCGATTGGTGAATACACGTTGCCCCATAGACCAGTATCTCACCAAACACAGTTAGCCCCTCAGCCATTTCTTTTAATTCCAGATAAGGGACTTCACGGGCTACCACAGCACCAACCGCACCACGTTTCGCCCAGAAATTAATTTGTCGCGAACTTGTAACCAATGTCTGTGCATCATAAATATAAGGTAACTCATAGTGATCACGTTGCAAAACAAAAATAACCCCAGTGTCTCCTACAACAATTTGATCAGCTTTTATTGCAACTAAGAAATCCAAATATTCTGGAATCAGTGTCATTTTCTCAGGGTGCATGATTCCATTAACCGCAATGCTAACCTTTTTGTTGTAACTATGAGCAAGTTCAACTAGCGATTTTTGTTCATCTCGTGAAAAATAAGTAGGCACCCTTAAAGCAAACAACTCCTCACCAAAATATAAAACATCAATCCCCGATTCAAGCAATTCCTTAGCTTGATCCAAAGACTCTACCGTTGCCGTGATTTCGATTTGATTCATATAAAAGACCCCTTTTCTTCGTCTATCTCACTGACTCACATACTCACTTTTCAATTCTGTTTGTTTTTTCACAATAAAAATACGCAAAAAGATGGTAGGCGCCTTGGTTTTGCACCTACCAACTTATAAGTTTGTATTTATTTTACCTTTATAGTTTACCCCTTTTATTAAACTTTTTCAAGGGCTTTTTCAGCAACATTTAAGGTAATCTTACCTTTAGAAGCGCCGATTGTCACTTTATCACCTAACCCAATCTGACCAGATAATAAAGCTTCACTTAATTTATCCTCAACCTCTTTTTGCAAAGCTCGCTTGATAGGACGCGCCCCGTATTCTGGGTCAAAGCCTTCCTTACCAATAACATCTAAAGCAGATGCCGTGATCTTCAATTCAATCTCTTGCTCAGCTAAACGAGTGACAATCGAGCGACTCATAATCTTCACGATTTCCCTTAACTCATCTTTTTCCAATGAACGGAAGACGATTGTCTCATCAATTCGGTTAAGAAACTCCGGACGGAATGCTTTTTTCAATTCTTCGATAATTTTGGCTTGCATCGCCTTATGATCCTGACTAATATCCGACACGTTAAATCCAACTGACTTATCTTCTTTAAGCGCCGTTGCACCAACATTTGACGTCAAGATCAAAATCGTATTTCTAAAGTCTACCTTACGTCCTTTAGAATCAGTTAAATGACCATCATCTAATACTTGCAATAAAATATTAAAAACATCTGGATGAGCTTTTTCAACTTCATCCAATAAAATAACTGAATAAGGCTTCTGACGAATCTTCTCTGTCAATTGGCCCCCTTCATCATACCCAACATATCCTGGAGGTGAACCAATCAAGCGGCTCGTGCTATATTTTTCCATAAACTCAGACATATCAACACGAACTAACGCATCTTCAGCCCCAAATACTGCCTCAGCTAAAGCCTTAGCCAATTCTGTTTTCCCTACTCCTGTAGGTCCTAAAAACATAAACGAGCCAATAGGACGATTAGGATCTTTCAGACCACTACGAGCACGTCTAATAGCTCTAGAGACAGCCTCAACCGCTTCATTTTGGCCTACAACACGTTTATGCAGTTCGCCTTCTAGCTTCAATAAACGATCGCTCTCTTTTTTCTCTAATTGTTGTAGAGGAATACTCGTCCACTGCGAAACCACACCCGCAATGTCTTCACCAGTCACCTGATGCGTATACACTTCGCCTTCAGCTAGCTGTTTTTCATCATATAAAGCAAGCTTTTGCTCTTGTTTTTTCTCTTTTTTTCGAATAGTCGATGCTTTTTCAAAATCTTGCTCATGGATTGCTGCTTCTTTTTCGGCTTTAATGACTGCCAATTTTTGTACTAAAATAGTTCGTGGAGACGCCTTATCAGAAAAACTCAACCGCACTTTAGCAGCCGACTCATCAATTAAATCAATCGCCTTATCTGGCAACTGACGAGAATTAATGTAGCGAATCGACAAATGAACAGCCTCATGAATCGCTTCATCGGTAATAGTCACTTTATGATGATCTTCATAACGCTTCTTTAAACCTGTCAATATTTCAATCGCTTCATCAGCCGTTGGCTCATCAACTAAAATACGAGCAAAACGACGTTCAAGTGCAGAATCTTTCTCAATATATTTTTGATACTCATCCAACGTTGTCGCACCAATTGTTTGAAGTTCGCCACGAGCGAGTGCTGGCTTCAAAATATTCGAAGCATCAATAGCCCCTTCCGCTCCACCAGCGCCGATTAGCGTATGCAATTCATCAATAAAGAGAATGATATTACCATCCTGATAAATCTCATCAATAACTTTTTTCATTCGATCTTCAAACTCACCACGGTATTTTGTTCCTGCGACCATCGATCCCATGTCAAGCATCATTAAACGTTTTTCAGTCATTTCTTCTGGTACTTCACCAGAGACAATTCGTTGAGCCAGTCCTTCGGCAATAGCCGTTTTACCTACGCCAGGCTCACCAACCAAAACAGGATTATTTTTAGTTCGTCGACTCAAAATTTGAATAAGTCGTTGAACTTCTTTTGTACGGCCAACGACAGGGTCCATTTTTCCAGCACGAGCTAGCGCAGTTAAATCACGAGCCAAAGAATCTAAGGTTGGAGTCCCTTCCTCTGTTCGAGGTTGGTTGGCCATTTTTTTCATTCCTTGCTTATTAGACTTAGTATCAACCACACCGATTTTCTTCAAAATAAGCTGACGCGTCTTAGGTAAATCTAAACCAAAATTACGTAAAATACGAGACGCTAAAATATCATCATCCCTTAGTATTCCAAGTAAGATATGTTCAGTCCCAACATTTGGCGCATCCAAACGCTTCGCTTCATCTCCAGCAAAAGATAAAATCTTTTTAGCACGAGGAGAATACGGTAAGTAACCACTCTCTTTATACCCTCTAGCAGAACCATAGCCTGTTAACTTCTCAATTTCTTCCTTAATATCCTCGGCCTTAACATCGGATTGACGCAAAATTTTCCCTGCAATCCCCCCCTCTTCAAGGACTAAGGCATAAAGCAGATGCTCTGAACCAATTGACTGGTGACGAAAATACTTAGCCTGCTCTTGAGCAATCACTAAGACCGCCTTGGCCTTTTCTGTAAATAATTCATCCATAATTATTACTCCTTTTCTTCGTAATGAAGTCGTTCTAAAAGCATCTTCATCATACGAGCTCGAGTTTTTTCTTCGTTATCCTTATCCATCTGTAGGACATCATTAGTAATAACCGACAGTAATAAATTACCTTCTCTCTTACTAATAATATCATAATTGTACAATTGTTGCAGAATAGCAATTCCATCATTTTGTGATAGAGAATCCCCCACCACATGAGCTAAATCGGCTAATATCTCTCCATGATGATTCAAATTAACCTTTTGAATTCTGATATAGCCACCGCCACCGCGCTTACTTTCAACACTATAGCCTTGAGCGACCGTAAAACGGGTATTAATTACATAGTTAATCTGAGAGGGAACACAACTGAATTGAGTAGCCATTTCAGCTCGACGAATTTCAATTTTTTCCTGTTCTCTCAGAATCTCTTTCAAATACTCTTCGATTAGATCAGAAATATTTTGATTCTCCATTATATTGTTACACCTCAACTCTATTTTATTGACTAACTTTGACCTTCATTATACTAAATTTGGCAGTAAAGGGAAAGAAGTTTGGTTCTAAATACCATAATTGCCACAACAAAAAAAATTTAAAGTTGATTGCTCAAATAAAATGAAAAAAGCCTCCTTTTCTTGTCTGATTAAAGTACCAACAAAAACCCAAAGAATAGATCCCTATCTATAGTTACTTTACCTCAAATTCAATTCCCAGTTTCGTTGCACATTCGATGTAAGGACTTTGTCCTCTGACACAAATATCGTACTTCGAGAGTCCAATAAGAGCCTTCATTTCACGTACTCTGGTTAGAAAAAAATTAGCCAATTGACCAATAAGAAATAGCGTAATCCGTTATATAGTTGAATCGTTTCCAAAGATAGAGTTGATATAACATTATTTGGACAGTCGTCCCACCTCCTCACAATCGCGCTACAAACTTTTATCTATTAGATTTCAGCCATATTAGGTGAATCAAAGAAACTGGGACATAAAGTCATTTTGCTCCGTGCACTACGTAAACTTAGATACCTTATCTCTAAGCAATAAATTGCCGAGCCCCCAACTCTTAATGCTTTAGTCGTTATTCTTAGTGCTTTAGCACTTAAAAATAAGGGACATCGAAGAGCCTTAACTCTTGCAACTTTAGTTGCTTAGAAGTTTAAGTCAACGAAGTAAAACGTAGTTGAGCAGGCTTTTGGAGCGCGTTTGTCACATAACATACGTGAAAACAAAGAGGGCGAGACTTTTGTCTCACCCTCCAACTAAATTTCTATTAATCCCTCTAAATCGAACTTTTAACTAATAAAGAATCTATCTTAGTCTGCAACCACAAAATCTGTAAATATGATCAAATTCACCTGTTGCTGATCCTTTATCATCAAATACTTCTTCTGAACGGATATAATTAGCACAGCTATCATAATATCTTGAGCCATTATAAGCAACTGTTATTTTAGCGTATTTTGTTAATGTCGACTCTGATGTACGCACTCTTACCTCACCTTTTAAAATACTCGTTTGCTTTTTAACACTGATCATTTCAACATTTGGACCATCATAAACTGCTTTTCTTGATGTCGCCTCTACTTCTGTTGAAGCCGTATTTAGAAAGAAGACTGCTCCCAAAACTACTGCTAATACTGCCATCATTGCTTTTTTCATTATATTCATCCTTTCAATTTTACCAACTTAGATTGACTCTCTTCTAACTACGTCTCTATCTTAGTCTGCAGCCACAAAATCTATAAATATGATCAAATTCGCCTGTTGCTGATCCTTTATCATCAAATACTTCTTCTGAACGGATATAATTAGCACAGCTATCATAATATCTTGAGCCATTATAAGCAACCGTTATTTTAGCGTATTTTGTTGATGTCGGCTCTGATGTACGTACTCTTACCTCACCTTTTAAAATACTCGTTTGCTTTTTAACACTGATCATTTCAACATTTGGACCATCATAAACTGCTTTTCTTGATGTCGCTTCTACTTCTGTTGAAGCCGTATTTAAAAAGAAGACTGCTCCTAAAACTACTGCTAATACTGCCATCATTGCCTTTTTCATTGTATTCATCCTTTCAATTTTACCAACTTAGATTGACTCTCTTCTAACTACGTGACTATCTTAGTCTGAAACCACAAAATCATAAATATGATCAAACATTATTTCAACATTTAGACCATCATAAGCTGCGTCTCTACTTCTGTTAATATTGCGTGCACCACTATAGCGCATCAGTCAACGTCCACATTAATTGACCTTCATAAGTATCTTTTGTGTTACCTGGTTTTTGTTTCAAGTACAGTCCTTCTGTGTCCTTATTCCATGTAATTGAAGCCATCCCTAATTTTTCTGTCTGACGAACTTGGATTGTTTGTTGACTATCGGTAATGGCAATATCTTTATTCAGCTTGTCTTTAAAGCGAATCTCACCTTTAAATGGATCACCTTTTGTATTAACAAAAACCTTTTCTTGGTGTAAACTTAATTTCCAATTAACGGTACTTTCTCGGGTATCCATAATATCAACCGTAATCGATTGTGATGGTCTAATTTCCTTCACCCCTAAAACAATCAACTCATTTTTCAAACCAAAATCAACATCGGGTGTCACTTTAGTTAATTTAAGAAATCCTTTGTACTTTACCACTACAGTAAAATCAGTTACCGGAACAGTCGCTGGATTATCAGCACTGATAAAATCATAACCATCAAAGATTTGACTATGCATAGTGAAATCAAAGAGACTGCCAATGACTTGGTTAGTCACTATCTTAGTTGGAATATTGCTGCCACTCACAATATCTTTAACAGGTGTCACACCATCTTCAAGTACATACTTGATCGTTGCCGTTACTTCTTTAGGTATTTTCCGATACGTAAAAGTGACCACTGTTGAGCTATTTCCCAACTGACCAGTCACGACTTGATTAGGGTCCGTTCCACTTATGAACCCTTTATCCACACTAACAAATTCATAATCTGGTGTTAAATCCTTCAAAGGTAAACTGTAGTCCTGCCCAACTTCTTTATTAGAAACTGAATCGGGCGCAATGCTTACTGTTGGATCTTCTTCGTCCACATATTTACCAATTGCTTGACTACGCACTTTAAGAATCATTGTATCACTGTCCTCAACACCATCTTCGTTAATCGCAATCACTTTTAACGTATGATCACCAATCGTTAATTGATCCTGTGGAATAAGTCCAGTAAAAGGATACTGAGTATTTGCAATTGTGTTGGGAACATCTTTGGCTATTTCATGGCGAGTACCATTATCCAGCTCATAGTACAAACTAACAGTATCAGATGCAATCTCGCTCCACTTACCACTAAAACTATAAGGTACACCATAATTAATCGTCTCAGTGGCTTTATCTAATGTCAATGTTACATTAGTAATTTTATTTAAGCGGATGATGTAATCATGAGACACTTCATCCCCTACATTAAAGGTAGGATAAACGCTCTTCATATGAATAGCCGAATCAATTCCTTCAACGACAGGCGTTCCAGCTGGTCGGCTATCAGTTTCTTGTCCGACTGCCTCTTCACTTGCAAAGGCAAATGTCTGTAGCTTCCCACCAAACATAACAGGAGACGTCAAAGCTTTTATCCATGCATAAGCTTCTTTAGTCAAAAGACTTGAATGGGTCCACTCACTTCCCATCCAATTAGTTGATGGATTAGCAGTGCTAAAATCATAATCCAATCGATAGCCATCAGATTCAATGTATATCCCTTTATTGTCGCCCAATAATTTAATGTCAACTTTATCTTTGCCATTAACGTTCGTATCTATGGTTCTCGCAAAAACAAAATTAGGATAATTGGTATCGGTAATATTACGAACCTGTTGACTAACTTCCACAAACCCTTTGACATTCCCTGTCATCGTCGTTTCATATTGAAAGTTCTTTCCAGAAGTAAATAAGTTCCCCGTTATGTAGCCCGTTGGCGTATAAATTAATTTATACGACTTCATCCCATCAGGCAAAGTTTTTACATAATAACCATAGTCAGACCATGACGTCCCTGGTGTTCCGTATTGTTGCCCTTTTTGCCCGACAACCAAATTAGCAGAGGACGGTGCGCCTAATTTGAGGGAGTCCATGTCATCAGCCCAATGAATATGTTGAATTCGTTGGTTGTCTGGAGTAATAACTTCTGCATTTGGCAATTCTTTATTATAAGTAACAGCAGAAGGAGAGATAGGTGATCCTAGTCTCCTTCGTGTTCCAAAGTAGAAGGAGAGCTTATTCCCGTTTTTCAAGGGAATAAGCCCCTCTTCAAGTATCGTAATCTTTTTCCAGCCATCTGCCACTAAATCGTCTTCACGACTAATCCGCGTAGTTCTCCCTTGCAGACTAGACTTCAATTCCTCTGCTACTGCCTCACCGTTCAAGGTCTTCATCATCTCAGTAGCATCATTTGATTCTATTTTCTTGTCATCGACACTTTCTTCCGCATCTGAATTAACAGTTGTTTTAGATGTCACTTCTTCTCCAGAAATTAAATCACGTGTCAATGCTTTACTTCCAATTGCAATTGTACCAATTAAGACCAACAAGCCAATTAATTTTGCTCTCAATCGTTTGTTTTTTTTCATATTTTGGATCCACTCCTTCAGTTATCAGATTTGATTACCTGACAACGTCAACCTGTTATCAACAACCTTTTATTTTCTTGAACTACGTTTACTTTTTTTATTTTTGCGCTTCTGACGCTCTTTTTCTTTTTTCTTACGCTTAGCTAGTGCAATGATGGTGACTATCCCACCAATCAATACAACAGCAGAGACACCTCCAATAATATACCATTTGGTATAATCTGGTGGTAAATCAACAGCTTTGGCATTTAAAGCATCTGCTTCTGATCGTTTAATGGTAAATGAATCTTCAAATGTCCATTCCTGACGCTCTCCATTTTTTTCTTTGTCTTTTGGATCTGATATTGCGGTGAGCTTAATGTCATATTCCCCTGCTTGATAACGTTCCTTGCCAATCGGAATACCAAACTCAAAGTTTGAATTAGGCGCCATACGATAACCTTCCTGCTTTGTTTCATAAAGAACCGTATTGCTTCCCTTTTTGTAAACCTTTGCTTCAATAGCCAGATCTTCTATCACTGCAGATGTCGGATTTTGAAGCTCAGCCTTCGTTGTATTATTTCCCATAACTTGACTGGCAAACGTACGTAACAACGTCATATTCGTTTTGACTTTTGTCTCATTCTCAACTAAAACAACACCAATCGAATAATTCATTTCATTCTCAATCTTCATGCCGCTTGCTGACTTATCGTTATCGGTTTTTTTCTCTTTTTTAGCGCGAACATTAATCCCACCTAAAATCATGCCGTCATATTCCTCTGAAGGCATATTAATCGAAATTTTGGTCACAACATCTGACTTTTTCGGAATGGCTACTTCTTTAGGTGAGCTGGCAATCTCAGTAAATGGATACAGCAAGCTTTTATCAACTTTCTTATCCACCATATTATAGTCAAGTAGTCCATTATTATTAGTTGTTGCAGCTGTTAATGTAACAAGAGCCACGGTGTCCTGATCAGAGCTGTTAAAAAGTTGCAATTCAATGTCTTGCTTTTCACCTGGCTTCATCATTAAATGGTAATAAGAAACATCCTTATTGTATTGATTTTCAGGTAAAATCGCCTTGATTGACAAAGGGGTCGTATCCGCTGAACTTATACTCGGAAAAGCACCTAATATTCCTAAACAGCCAATAAAACTAATTAACATGATACTAATTTTTTTAACACTCACACTTTCCACTTCCTTCTTAACATATAATTGATAATATTTAACAAGCAAACTAAAACTGCTCATCCCTCTATTTCTTGTTATACTATTTAGTTATGTGTTAGTACTTTACTTGGAAAGCGAAAAATTAGGCTTTCTTTTCTCATTCCACACTCATACTTCTTGTTACATTCCACAAATAGCTGTTTATTAACAAATTGACTAAATTAACCGCTAGAGCCTGTTAAACAGGCTCCACGATTATGATAACTGTTATAATGTTGATGCTAGTGTCCATGTAAGTTTAGCTGTATAACCTACTTTTAACTTTTCATCTGTCCCATAAGCTTTTAAAACAACACCTGGATTAACATACTTATCTTCTGCCGGTGTTTTACCAGGAACTAGCGTTAACCCAGCATCTGCGGAAACACCATCATAAGCATTATTAAACACAACGGATGTTTTTGAACTATCTGTATTTTTACCTGCTTTTGTAGACATCAGCGCAATAGCTGTTCCATCATTAGGAATAATAAGATCCGCTGCATTATTTTCAATTATATCCGCTAAATCAGTCGTCGCAATACGTGTATTTGATAGCGTTCCTTGTTTTAAGACAACATGTGAATTAGCTAAATCAGGCTTCCCTGGTGATGTAAATTTAGTTGAAGAAACTGTCACATTCCAATCAGCTGATTCCCCGCGAATATCTTCTACCTGAACAAAGTGAGCGATATTAGCCGTAGCTGTTTCCCCTTTTTTATTGAATACTTCAGCAGTAGCTGGGAATTCTTTTGTTTCAGATTGAATTGAAACAGTGCCAAAATCAAAATTCGGTACATGAGTCATTCTTAATGGACCTGCCGTAGAACCGCCACCAGGAATGTCAATCAACTCATCTTCTGTATCTGGTTTTGTAATATCTCCTGTATCTGTTTCCCCCACTTTCCCAAAAATAACTTTTCCCTCTGTAGGAGCACTTGCTGATGATGCTGCTAAGGTTGTAGGCGCTAATGCTCCTAATGCGATTGATGTTACAACTAAACTTGCTAATACTTGACTCTTTTTCATATTAAATCATCCTCTTCTTAAAATTATTATCGGTTATTACTTTACGGAGCATCTGCTAAGGTCCATGTTAAGGTAGAACTGTATTCAACATCTTTGATAGCTGCTTTTCCGGCAATTTTGACAAATTGAACACCATCTGTGACATCTCCAGGATACTGATCTGCTTTATCCTTAACATAGCCATTATGGAAGACGTTTGAAACTTGAGTACCACCTGTTGTTTGATTCGCTTTTGTACTCATAATAACCGTTTCAGTTGTACCATCTGTATTAATGACTGCATTAGGCGTCTGACCTGTCACTAAGTTACCCGCATCGGCTGAGGTTCCATAATCTTGTGTAAGAGTACTACCATTCAAGACGATTTTGCTATTAGTTAATTCATCTGTGCCGGCTCCTACAGTCGCAACAAAAGGTGTTGCTTTAACACTCAACTTCCAATAAGAATCATTGGCCGCATTTCCACGTTCATCTGTAACCTGAGCAAAAGGCGCAATTTTCTTACCTGTTGCTTCCCCTTTAACCTTATAATCAATAACCTTAACCGGTGTAATTTGCTCTTGAGCACTGATTCCATTGACATCCTTAAAGTTTAAGTTTGGTACAAATTGAATTCTTAACAGTCCTGCACCACTATTGTTTCCATCCGTGATTTCAATAACTTCCGGTTCATTTGTTGTATTGTCATTTTCATCTGGCGTATGGATATCACCTGTAGTAGCGTTAGGTCTAAAATTAACGGCCCCATTTGTAGTAGCAGACGCGTCGGCTGCACTGGCTGTTTGTGCGCCAATTAAAACTGTGGCACAAAGACTTATTGCTAAAACTATTTTTTTCATCATATTACTCCCTTAATCATATTATTTTAATTATAGTGCGTCAGCCAATGACCATGTAATCACTGATTTATAACTCACTTTTTGCGCAGCCATTCCTTGAGGTTTAACAAATTTAACACCTGCTGTCTCGCCAGAATCAAATGTGTCAGCCATTAAATAATTATCATGGAAAACATTAGACACTTGCAAACCATTCGTTTCCTTACCTGTTTGAGCGGATAAAACTGAAATAGACGTTGTGTTATCTGTCGGAATCTTTTTAGTCGCTACAGTCGCCTTGTCTTGGCCTTTTAAAAGATCTTTAGCAGCTGTTGTGTTAACACCAGATGTCGCAGTTAACGTACTACCCTCTAATGAGATATAAGCATTTGTCAAGACGTGTCCTCCTGGAACAACTTCACCACCAGCATTAACTTCAGCAAACTGAGTTGATGTCGCTCTTAAATCCCAATTAGGATTCGTTCCCGAATTATTAGTTACTTGAACAAAGGGGGCAATTTTCCCAGCTACGCCACCTTTCGTGTAATTAAGAGTTTTAACATTCTTGACTTGTTCAGCGCTACTAATAGAGGTAATCGTGTCAAAAGTTAAGTTTGGAACAAACTGAATACGCAAGTTCCCAGTACCAGAAGCACCTTCACCCGGTAATAAGATTTCATCCTCTGTATTCCCTGTTTCATCTGGTTTAACAATTGGTCCAGTGGGATTGGCTGGCGTATCAAAACCAACTTTTCCATCCGTAGTTTTTGAAGTCTCTGCTGCAGACGCAGTGGTTGCCCCAGCCGCTAATAAACTGCCTAATACTAAACTTGACACTAATAATTTTATTTTCATACTTTTTCTCCTTTTTATAAAATTAGATTCCCGCTACTAAATTCCAAGTAATGGTTGAGGTATAGTCTTTGCCAACAGTAATGATGTCATTAGCGGTCTTCGTTAAATTAACACCCGAATTTTCAGCTGTTTCAGAATAAACCTCTGTTGGTGTGTAAGCATTATTCAAAACAACAGAAGTTCGTGTTCCACTAGTTGTATGAGCATCAGTATCCGATTTAGTCGCTAAAACTGGTGCCGTGCTTCCCACTGGAATCGTTATTGCTTGTTTACCCGCAAAAACACTAACCTTGTCTGCAATATCTGTATCAGCGTACACTTCATTAGATAGTTTATTTTCAGTAAAGCTAATCCGTGCATTTGGTAACTCTTCATTTGTAGAGGTCACAAATTTAGTAGCAGAGACAGTCAAATGCCAGCCTTCATTCGTTCCACGAACATCAGTTACTTGAATAAAATGCGGAATAGAAAAACTGTCAACTCCCCCTTTTTCCTTATACTTCTCTAAAATTGGATTATAAGATTTAACGCCGATTACATTTTCTCGTTCGCTAAAATCAAAACTTGGAACATGTTCCAAACGTAACTCACCTGTTGTATTATTGCCTGTTTCTGGCACAATGATTAAATCAGGCTGTTCTGGTTTGATCACCTCTCCAGAACTTGTTGACGGCTTGAATTTCACTGTCCCACTAGTTGTCCCATCACCCGGTGCAGCTTGTGCTGTTGTTGCCCCTAAAACAGACGATAACAAAGCGATTCCTAAAATAATTCCTTGCTTTTTCATCTAATTGTCTCCTCCTTTATAATCCTTGAGCTAATGTCCAAACAACTTTAGCAGAGTATTGCTCTCCTGCTTGGACAAACTGCCCTTGCGGAATCGTTAATTTCACTTCTGGGTTACGTAAAGTATCATCATCCCCTACAACAGTCGAATTGTCAGAATGCCCGTATCTAACCTGCCACTTGTTATACCCTTTACCTGCATCTGCTTTCAAGACTTCCGTAGATGTTGTCGCGGCACCATTGCCGATTACAATTGAGCTGTTAGCAACTGGTGCTTTTTCAGGTTGGGTATCCATACCATTTAACCCTCTGACAGCTCCATTTGATAATGTAATGGCGCCTAAAATATTCTCTTTAGCTAAACCTCTAGTTGGTTTAAAAACACCATCACTAGATACATTAACCGTCCAGCCTTTTTGTGTACCTGTTTCATCAGCCACTTCTACAAAGCTCGCTTTCGCTGACGTGACTTTTGTATCTGTATCAATAACGTTCTCCAACTTAGCAAAATAATTTGCTGTTTTATTAGAAATATTATTAATACCAAACGAAATAGTTGGTACATGATTTAATCGTAGCGGCCCACCAGGATAAACAGGTGGCGTCGGGTCAACTGGATCGACTGGATCAATTGGTTTTGGATCTGGATCCTCTGGATCGACTGGGTCGACCGGTGTTGTTGGTCCTGGTGCTTTAAACTCCGCGTCTGCTCGAGTGTCAATTGACTGTGATTCAGCCGCTAGTGCTGATGTTACAAAAAACACGCCACCTAAAACCATTGAAGAAACCAAGGTTATTTTGCTAATCTTTTTCATATTCATGTCCCCTTCTTGATTGAATTAATCTATCTTTTCAAGAGTCCGTTTAAAGAACATCTTGCAAAAACCATGTTAAGCTTGTGGCGTATTTACCACTTTCTTTAATAACGCCTTTAGGGATGTTCAACTTAACATTCTTTGAACTATCACTCATATCTCCTAAGTAGATATTCCAAGTACCACTGCCTGTTCCTTTTTTAGCAGATACTATTTGAACTATTTCACCATCCCCTAGAGTTACATTTTGTTGTAAACCATCTGGCTTATCTGTATTACCATATTGAGAGTCGACTTTGATAGCCGACATTGCCAAACTGGCACCTTTCAACTTAGTCCCACTTTTGTTAACTAAAAGACCATTTTGACGGACACCAAGTGACCATCCTCCCTGCGTCCCTCTTAAGTCTGTTATTTGAACAAAAGTTGGATATTTCTTTTTAGCTTGCGAACTAATAATTGTCACTTCATCTGCCTGAGCATAATAAATTTGATCCGTTTTGGTTTGTTTGTGCAGCCCAAATTCGATATTTGAAGCATAATTAATACTTAACGGACCTGCTGTTGGTGGATGAACAGGAACAATATCATCATCATCATCGGGGTCAACTGGATCAACAATGCCATCATTGGCTTTAAATTCACTATCTGCTCTTGCCTCAATTTCTTGAGAGCCCTGAGCATATACGACAGTTTGACCACCATTCACTACAGCCCCTAAACACAAAACGGTCATCAGCAATAGGTGTTTTTTCATTTGACACCGTCCTTCCTGCGTCTTTGCCAGACAATTCCACTTGTTCCAGCCACTACAACGGCACCAATTAATGACAAGATCGACTTTTTACTTTCGCCTGTTCGAGGCAGAAGAGCAGCCCTCTTTACTGAAGATATAGGCTCTGATGTCGATGGTGTACTTGATTCTGATGGTTTTTCAGCTTGTAACTCAATCCCAACTGACACATCCATTTCAGCTGCATTTGCTGGCATCCCAATTAAAATAAAACTTAACCATAAACTTACAATAGTCATCAAAATGACTTGAAACTTTTTCAATGCATTCCCTCCTCGTTATTTTTAGTTTATACACACTCAGGTTTTCTTAAACAGAGAATGACTTTTCTTACATTGGGTGAAACAAATCAAGATGTCTTACTAAATTAATCACCATACTAGTTCATTTCCATCAAGTTACCTGTTGTTACATAACATAATCACACTCTTTAACGAACGTATTTATGGACAGTCCCTAAAGAGACGCCACATTCCTCTGCCACTTGCCTCATGGTTAAACCTTGACTGTTAAATAGAAATTGAATTTGCTCAATAACAGTTTCATCAACTGTCGGTCTTCCGACCTGTTTACCGTTAAGGCGTGTTTGCTCCTGCCTTTTCTGATAGATAAAACGTCGATGATGACTTTCCATTTTTCCAATAATCGCTAAATGTTCTGAAAAACGATTAGTTAAGGACGTATCCAGTTTATCTTTAACACTTATTAGTCGCACGTCTTTTTCATCCAGCAGCAGAGCCAACTCAGTTAATTCTTTTGCTGACTTTGCAAATACTCTTAAATCACAAACAATCACTTGATCCTGAGGAACCAATTTGTTAAGCATTGCTGTTAATTCATCTGTCACGCCAAAATCACTATCTTCAATTATAATTTCTGTACAAACATACCCAACAAGTTCAGTCAATTGTTCAGTTGTTGTTATTGGATAATTTTTCCGAACATAGCCGTACAAACTCATTACAATCACCTTCCTATGTCACTGTACCAACACTTCAGACTCTCTTAAAAACTATAGTATGTTAGACACGCAACTTATAAGCACAAAAACACTCCTAAAAATCAAAGAAACCCCATTATTAAAGGGTTCTTTGATTTTAAGAAGTGATACATAATGCGTGTTATCATCGTGTCTAAAAAACTATAGTTTATTATAGAGTTGAATCAATTTCATAATTTCAATGCCTTGCGGCATAAGGGGTTGAATTAAATAAAAAAAGAGAACCTCCCCATTTTTGATATAATGTAAGTGCAAACAAAACATAATCAAAAAGGAGT
>NZ_JCAQHY010000152.1:0-62447 GCF_059621045.1 Vagococcus sp. WN80Y | reverse complement strand
TAAGCGATCAAACAAGACTAATTCTCCCAATAATCTAAAAAACAGAAGACTGAAAATCATTTTTACGATTTTCGGTCTTCTATTTTATTTATCCTGAGACTTATGTCCCAAGCTCTTTTGACTATCTAATCTAATGTAATGTAATGTAAAATTGGGCAATAACCACCTTACTCATACCGATCAGACGTATTATGATTAATCACAACTGAATTAACAAATGACATGATCATAGCGACTAGGATAGCCGTCCAAAAACTAGAAAAACCAAAATTGGACTGCCCGATAAAACTAGAAGTCATAGTTAACATCAAGGCATTAATAACAAAACTAAATAGTCCTAGTGTAATGATTGTAATTGGCAGTGATAATAACAATAAAATTGGTTTAACCAATGCGTTTAAAATGGACAAAACAAAACTCGCCATCACTGCAATCACAAAACTACTTACATGAAACATATTGTCAGGTAATAAGACTGAGAGTGAAATGAATGTCAACGTATTTACAACCAAACGTTGAAAATACGACATTAGAAATCGCTCCAATCTTCGTCGTTTACTTTTTCAGCTTCTTTACGTTTTGAGGCTTTTTGCTCTTTGCCATTACCATATCCATGATAGCTTTGGTAGCGATCACGATTTTGTTGATTTTGATTATAAGGTCCCGTATAATCGTTTGCATTGCTGCGATCACTTGGCATAATAATCATTAAAACAATATACAACATAAAGCCTGGAAAACCGGCTGTGAATAGCGATAAAATAATGTAAACGACACGGATAATAGTCGGATCAATTCCGATAAACTCACTGATACCACCTAATACACCAGATACGACAACATTATTTCTTGATTTAGTTAATCTCTTTTTCATCTCTCTCACCTTTTCATTCTGACATTTTCATTATTGCAAGAAGCGACTAAGGAGCATATGCTCCTTAGTTCTCTCTCAAGCTATTATTGATCTGAATCTTTTAAGTAAACACTACCTGTTGTTGTGCTCAAGCGAACATAAACCGTTTGTTCCTCATTATAGCGACGGAACTGTAACATTTGATTCGTTTTCTCTTTTTTCTCACGAATTACTTCATAATCAGCGAGGCGATTTTTAATACTACCCAAACTTGTTTTAGCTAAGCCCTCAATCCCAACTTCTTTAGGAATTGCTACCTTAATTGCGCCATTAACAACTTTGGCTTCAATTTTTTTCAAGTTTTCTTTCTGAGCGGTTACTTTAATATCTCCATTTACATTAGAAATATTAGCATTTTCAATTTTAGATTGAATCACAAAGTCTCCATTAACTGACTCAGCTAAGAAATCCATTACATCACTGTTAGTGATAGTCACATCACCATTAACACCTTCGACTTCCAGCATAGTTGCCGTTAAATTTTCGAAAGTCATGTCTCCATTAGTGCTCTTCATAAATAAATCTTTAGCTTCCAAAGCCTCAACATTCACATCACCATTTAATAACTTAACTGAGATATGATCATAAACCCGTGATGGTAAATAGAAGTGCAAGTCAGCACGGATACGCTTATTAGGGATTTGGAAAGAAATTGTTTCATCATCAACATCAATTTGACTTCTTTCTAAGAAAGCTTCAAACGGTGTATCAGCATCCATCTTACCATAAAGTTTAATATCTGCTACCACTTTCAAATCATCTGATTCCCATGTGCTAAAGGTTACCTCACCATTTGCTACCTTCACATCAATTAGTGAAGCAACTGTTGTTGGGTAGTAAAACTCATGTTGGAAACTATTTGTTGCCACACCAGGTACTTTGATGTTAATATCCTTCCAATCAACATTATCATTAACCGTTTCTGTCACTGTTTTAATTGTTTCTTTGAAGAAACGACCTAGTTGATTGCCAGCTTCTCCCATTTTGCGACCAAACTGAGTTCCCGCTTCGCCCATTTTTTGACCAAAATCATTAAAGGACTCTTCCCAATCATTAGGGATTTCGAATTTTTTCGACCACTGCTCACGAGTTCCTTCTTTTTGCTCTTTACGAATTGTTTTAAGTTTTTCTTCAAACTCTTCTTTTTCAACTTCCAATTGAATTTTATTACCATTTAAATCACTAATTTCAGCTTCCAGCTTAGCTCGTTCCGCTAGTTTGTCTTCTGCTAGCTCATCTAATTCTTCAATTGTGTTAAGAACCATCAATTGCTCTTCTTTTTCTTTGATTTCAGCAACAATGCCTTGAATTTCAACATTCACTTCATCTAATTCAGCTGATGTTTTATTTGCTTCTGTCGCCAATTCGTCTAAAATCTTTTCTAAGCGTTGACGGTCTTCTTCTTCGTTCTCAGCGAACTTCTGAAAAGCGTCTTCTTCAGCCTCTTTTAAATCCTTCTCAGGACCAAATAGATCACTCTCTCTAAATGGTTTATCCTCTGAACTATCAGTTCCTACTTTTGATACAGGAGCTTTCTTCACATCCTGGGCTTCTTTCTTAACGATTTTCTCGTCTTTTTCTGTTGCCATATTTTCTAACAAGACCAAAGCTTCCTCAGTAGTGATAACACCTTGTTTGACTAGTTCAAATACTCTTTCTCTTTCTTTCATAACTATATAGCCTCCTTAGCTAATTACCTTCATATAAAAGAAGTATTCCTTCTTACATACTCATTATGCCTTGTTTTTGTTCACTTGTCATAGGACTTAAGATGGATTTATTCTTCATTTGATAGTCTTACACATACTTAAGACCAACTACCCGCCGATTATTTTCCGATAAATGACACCACCTACTATGCAATTCTCCAATAAAAACAACTCACCATTAGTTTAACCCAGAATTCCCTTCCCCTCAATCTTTTTAACTCCCTGATTTTTGCAAAAAAAAAACTCGCCTTCAACCATACAAAATAGTAGCGTTGAAAACGAGTTTTAATTTACTTCTTACAAACGAAAAACCAACGCGTCGTATTTTCTTCTGGTTTTTCATCAGTAAAATCGGCAAAAATTTGAATATTATAAAAGTTGGCATTCTCCAACATCGTATAATAGTTTTCCATAGAATAAGTTCTCTCTTGATGAAGCTCGTCATGACGAACAAATTTTTTATCCTCTTCGTTCTCTTTCACAAAAAAGGTTAAAAAATGCTCCACACTGTGGTCTTTTTCACCTGGATAGCTATCCCACAAAAAAGCAAACTCCTCTGTCTGATAATGATAACTATACTCTGGGAAAACTTCATCTACTTGAAAGATAGAATGAACATCAAAAATAAATGTCCCATCATCCTCTAATGCTTGGTACACTGAATCAAAGACCTGTTGAACTGATTGACGATCTGCCATATAACAGAGCGAATCAGAAAAACAAGTAATGGCTTCATAAGTGCCAACCTCAGATAAATCCATCATATCACCTTGAACAAACTGAACTTCTACACCTTCTTCTTGGGCCCTCTCACTAGCAACTGACAACATCTGCTCAGATAAATCCAATGCTGTCACTTCATACCCCTCTCGAGCAAAATCGCAAGCTAATGCACCAGTCCCACATGCTAACTCTAAAATTCGTTTCGTCTCCTTTGGCAGATGACGTCTAGAAAAGTTTAGCCATTCTAGATAGAGAAAAGGGTCCATAACCTCGTCGTAAACGAAGGCAAATGTCTTATATAACATCCTAGTCAACCAAAGAAGTCAAATTAACCATCGGTGCATCTGACCATAATTTTTCTAAATTATAAAACTCACGTTCTGACGCATGGAAAACGTGAACAACAATATCTCCTAAATCAACTAAGACCCATTTTCCAGAATCTTTCCCTTCAATTCGCCCAACATCAATCCCACTTTTGCGAGCAGCATCTGCCACCTCATCCACAATAGCACTGACTTGTTTTTCACTATTACCATGACAAATCATAAAATAATCTGCTAGCAAAGAGATCCCTTGCACATCTAAGGCAATAATATCCTCCGCTCGTTTGTCATCGGCTGCTTTGACTACTACTTCTAATAATTCACTACTTTCTATGATAATTCCCTCCTAATTTTTAACAACCCACTGATTGTATGTTTCAATAGTTTTCGGATAAATTTTAACTTCTTGTTTAATTAAATGAGCTAAGGTTTGCTTCGTTTCAAAAGCCACGGCCTCATCTAAATTGCGCCAAGCAATTTCCCGCGCTTCCTCTACTCCAAGAAAATCACGACCTGGTTCAATAAAATCAGCAACGTAGATAACCTTAGCAAGTGGACCCATTTCTTTAGCACCTGTTGTATGAAGACGAATTGCATCTAGAATCTCTTGATCTTCAATACCAAGTTCTTTTTGAACCAAATAAGCACCAAGAATCCCATGCCAAATCTGATTCCCATAAGCTAATAACTCCAAATTAAAACTCTGACTATGAATCAAGTCACGCATTTCTTGATCTGGGCGTTCTTTAGCATAATCATGACTCAAAGCCGCAATACTGGCTTTTTCACTGTCAACCCCATACAATGCCGCTAACTTTAAGGCAGACTCTTCCACTCCTAAGACATGCTCAAAGCGTTTCTCACTCATGCTATCCTTAACCTTTGTAACTAACCAATCACGAGTCAATCCAGACCTCGAATAAACGATTTTATCATCCTTCATTCACATACAGTCCCTTCTCATGTATATAGTTTATCACACTTTTAGGCAGAAGATAGTTGATTGAGCAACCTTCTTGAACTTTCTTACGAATATAAGACGAACTCAGATCCATCAACGGCACATCAACCCAAATAATTGGATACTCAGATTCAATTGGATAATTTGGTCGGCGAACTCCTACTAACTGGACCAAGTCCAACAATTCTTCTAATCGATGCCACTTTGGTAGATAATCCACCATATCACCACCAATAATAAAATAATAATCCGTATCAGGATTTTTATCGGTCAGTTCCTTCATCGTATCATAAGTAAAGCTCTTGCCTGTTCGCTTGATTTCTACTTCCTCAATTTCCAAGTGCTTCGCATCTTCTACCGCCAAAGCCAACATTTCCAAGCGCAAATCTGCCGCAATGGTCTTTTTTTCATCCACATGTGGTGGTTCATACGAGGGCATCAAATAGATTTTATCCAAACCCAGCTGATGATAGACCTGATCCGCGATGATTAAATGCGCGTTATGAACAGGATTAAAATTCCCACCTAGAATCCCCACTTGCCTTCGTTTCGGCAATGTCTCCAGAATCTCTACTTTGGGCTGAGTGACGATGTTAGACTTTCTCTTATGTACCATTGATACTCACCCCACACTCTTATAATTTGCGAACGTCAATTGAGATTTTTTGATTAGCTTCCTTTGATGACGGTTTAAATAGCACTAGTACCCGCCCAATAATTTGTACGACATCACATCTTATTTCTTTTTCAAGGACTGCTCCAACCTCTTCAGCAACCTCATCAGTGTTTTGTAATAAATTAATTTTAATCAACTCTCTTTTATCTAACGCTTCTTCTATTTGAGTAATCATCGCATCATTTAATCCGCCCTTACCAACTTGAAAAAGTGGCGTCAAATGATGTGCCTGACTACGTAAAAATCGTTTCTGCTTACCTCTTAATTCCATATTCTTCCTCTTTTCTCAACAGTCAACCAAAACCACGTTGCTTTACTCGTTATACTAATGCTTTACGGCGAATCACATCAACACCTTTTGGTGCCCAACCAGCTACAACGCAAGGCTCGCTAATAGTAATCCAACCTAACCCCGCGAAGACAATGTCTGTATTTTCTTTAACTGAAAACTCAAAACTCACTAACTCAGGAAACTCTGCTACTTCATCTGGACGAGGCGGCTGTAATAACCCACCCACATGCTTTTTGTAAAACTCATCAGCTTTTTCCAATTTAGTTCGGTGAATCTCAACATCATTAGAGACATATGCCACAAAGGAGCTCCGCTTACCTTGAATAAAGTCAAAACGAGCCAAACCTCCTAAGAATAACGTTTGTTCAGGATTCAATTGATAGACTTTTGGCTTAATTTCTTTTGTTGGCGCGATAATCCGCAAATCCTTCTTACCTAAGTAATGAGCCATTTGGAATTTATGAATAATTCCAGGCGTATCAATTAAAAACTTGCCATCTTCTAAAGGAATTTCAATTTTATCCAACGTCGTTCCCGGAAACTGTGAAGTCGTTATCAATTCTTGTACCCCGGCAGTCGATTTAATAATTGCATTTATTAGCGTTGATTTACCAACATTAGTAACTCCCACCACATAAACATCACGTCCTTGGCGATACTTCTCAATCGTCTCAAGTAGTGATTCCATCTCTAAAGGTTTTTTAGCACTCGTTAACAAGACATCGACAGGGCGTAGGCCAGCTTCATGAGCTCGTTCTTTCATCCATTGAGTCAACTTACCTCGTTTTAATGATTTTGGCAAAATATCAACTTTATTTCCTACTAATAGGACTGGATTACTTCCAATAAAACGATGTAGTCCTGGAATTAAACTTCCATTAAAATCAAAAATATCAACGACATTAACAATCAAAGCCTCTTCTTGACCAATTCCATTTAGCAAGCGCAAAAAGTCATCATCTGTTAATGAAACATCTTGAATGTCATTATAATGACGCAGACGGAAACATCTTTGGCAGTAAACCTCTCCTGTCTCTAAACCTTTTTCAAGTGCTGATTTAGGTGTAAATCCCAAGCCATCTTTATGCTCAGTTTGAATAATTGAGCCACAGCCTATACAACGAATTTCTTCGCTCATTTTAATTCACTTCTCCATTCCATATCTGAATGATTTTTTTTCAAGCTTTTCATGACTACTTTTTCCATCGCTCTATTTGGTTTCGTATTCCACGCATCTGATTGAACGATAGGTTGTACCAAAATCGACCGAATCCCGGCACCGTTTGACGCCCGAATATCAGTCATCACTTGATCTCCCACCATTACAATCTCATTTTTGGGTAAGCCAAGCTTAGCTGTAGCCTCGTTCATCCCTTTAGACAGTGGCTTTAATGCCCGCGCTACATAGTCTAACCCTAAATGGGAAATAGCCCGATCTACTCGTTCAGCTTTATTATTTGAAACCACTATCACTGGAATGTTCGCCTCTTTCATCGTCTCAATCCAATGCAATAATTCTTTTGTCCCATCCGGATTATTCCAAGCAATTAGAGTATTATCCAAGTCCGTCAAGACCGCTTTAATATTGTGTTTCGCCAATTGCTCTGGTGTCAATTGATAAATGGCCTCCAACATCCAGGTCGGTTTAAATTTCGAAAACATACATGCTCCTTTCAAGCGCATCTAATTTTAAGCAAGCAATGTCTCACCTAAAAAAACAGGAGTACTGATTCAGTACCCCTTTCATCAAATTTATTATACATTATTTTCAGCTTATTTTCATCTTATTCCCACTACTTTTTTCGCAATCAGATAATAGAATGAGCTTTAGTTGGAAGCCGACTACTTAAAACAAGTTACGTATCATATCCATTCCGCCAATAAAGTTTCCTAGAACACCACCGACATTAGCCATAATCACCACTAATAAGATGCGTAATACGCGATTTTTAAAAAATCCTTTTAAACTTGCTATATCTTCCTGAACATTTTGTAAATCTTGAACCGTTGGCTTTCGAACTGTCGCCTCAACAATCCCTGCAAAGAAACCAACTGCCACTAGCGGGTTAAGCGTTCCAATTGGCGCAGTCAAAAAAGACGTCAGAATTGTTAGGGGATGACCTAGTGAAAAAAGTGTAAATAAGGCCGCCAAGCCACTATTCCACAGCAGCCATGTTGATAGCTGCTGCCATCCTGTGTCTACACTAACAAAAAAGGAGTAAATCACCAGTGCCACGATTACTGCTGGGAAAAGCCAACCAATGAGTTTGGTCGTTTTTTTTACAGGTGGAACCGTTGAAATAGCCGTTAAATCATGAGACTTATAAATCTCCTTTGTCACTCCCGCAACATGAGCACCACCTAAAACTGCGACAATTTTTTGTCCTGGTGCCTCCTTAATTTTTGTTGCTAAATAAATATCACGTTCATGAACAAGTATCTGACCAATAACAGGAAATTCCTTTTTCAAATCTGCTAAAGCCCCTTCGAGCATGTCACTTTCTAATAACGAGGCCAAATCCTCCTCTGAAAGCTCATCATCCTCATCTTCTTCAAATGATATAAACAGACTAACGATTAATTTGGACTTTTCCCAAAAACTTAATTCCCGCCAAATTCGTAAAAAAGTTGTCTGAATGTCTCGATCCGCCAACACAATCGTTGCGTCCAATTCTTCTGCACTCTTAATTCCTTGAATCATTTCACCGCCCACAGGTGTATCAAGTTGTTTTGCCATCTTTTTCTGATAAGAACTTAAAACTAAATTAACCAATAAATACCCCACTTTTTTAGTTTTAATTACTTGAACAATATCCGTCTCTTCCCATGCTTTCGGATGACGCATCGTATCAAATCTTGCTTGATCTAATTCAATACAAACACTGTCAGGCCTCTCAGCTTCTATCGTTTCCTGCACTAATGCAACACTCTCTTTTGACACATGTGCTGTGGCTATAAGTATAATTTCTTTTCCCTGATAATCTAATCGCGTAATAGGTTGCTCCATTTAATCGTGACTCCTTCAATCAATATATGTCCATTAATAGTACCACTCGTTAAAAAAAAATGATAGTTGGAATCTACCATCTTATCAATCTTTTCTGAAAGCAAAAAAATAAGTCAAGGTCTGATCCCATTTAATAGGGTCTAACTTGGCTTATTTTCCTCAATAGCTCATTCAAAAATTTCGCTAAAAGCTTGGTTGACAATCAAACACTCAGCTTCTGTCATCGTTCTGACATCGAACTGAACCTGCTCTTCTTTAATTCTGACAATAATCGGTCTCCGGTAACCTCTTAAAAGTCTTTCTAGCTTTTCTGCAGATAACCTCTTACATGCACAACTAACTAATTTTGTGGCTAATTTCACACCCGGATAAGAACCACCACCGACTTGCGAATAACCGTCAATAACCGTCACCCTTAGGGCAGTCTGTGTGTTCAACAGTTCTTGCAGATAAACAGCTCTAGCTGCCAGCACTTCTTCTGTTTCGCTTAACGAGCTCAATGTAGGAATCGTTTCTAACAAAGTTTCTGGTGTCAAGTACTCCTTGATCGTGAGCTCCAAAGCGCTCAACGTCATTTTATCTACTCGCAAGGCTCGCGTTAATTGATTCGCCTTCATCTGATTAATATACTCAGCTTTTCCCACTATAATTCCCGCCTGCGGCCCACCTAAAAGTTTATCACCACTAAACGTCACTATGTCACATCCAGCTGACACACATTCCATCACAGTCGGCTCATAAGGAAAACCAAATTGAGTCAAATCAACCAATAAACCACTACCTAAATCATTCATCACTGGGATGTTGTGAGTGGCTCCTAAAGCAGCTAGTTCATTCATTTCAACAGCCTGAGTAAAGCCGATTACTTTGTAATTGCTGGTATGAACTTTTAAAATTGCGCCAGTATTTTCATTAATGGCCTGCTCATAATCTCGTAGATGAGTTTTATTCGTCGTTCCGACCTCACGGATTATCCCACCGCTCAATGAAATAATATCAGGAATCCGAAAGGAACCACCTATTTCAACTAATTCACCACGAGAAATAATGATTTCCTTGCCCTGAATAAAGGTTTGTAGCGCCAACATTACAGCTGCTGCGTTATTATTAACAACTAAAGCTGCCTCCGCTCCTGTCAGCTTCAATAAATCAGCTTCTAAATGCTGATACCGTGATCCTCTAGCACCACTGGCCAAATCATATTCTAAATTAGAATAGCCGAAACTAATTTCATTTAGGGCCTCTTTGATTTTTGGCGCTAATTTCGCACGACCAAGATTAGTATGGAGAACCACACCTGTTCCATTAATAACTCCTTTTAGCTGTGGAGCCTGACTTTGACGACACCCTTCAGCAATACTTGTCACAAAGCTCTCCATTCCTAGTTCAACTTCTGATGTTCCAGTCAAAAGTTCCTGACGCCGTTTAGAGATCTCTGCCTGAGCAACTTTTTTTACTAAGCTTTTACCGTATTGCTTCTCCAAATCAACCAGTGCTGACTCATTTAACAAATTATCTACCTTAGGCAAACAGCTCAACATCTGCTTATTCATCGCCCATTTCCTCCATTCGCAACTCCCGGTACTCCTTACGTCCAGATGTCTCACTTAAAATCTCATAAATAGCAATTGCAGGATCCTGCAATTGAGCGATTAGTTCAGTAATCACTAATAAGTCTCTAACTTGAAATTTCAACGCTAAGCCACAACTAGCAGAAATAGATTCTGGTGTTGGAATTAGACGCGCTTTTATCGCCTTCTCTTTCACCCAGTTCTCCATCTCCATCGCTTGATGGGTTGAATTAAAGGCCGCTATACATTCCATTCTATCTCCCTCGCGTTTCTATGGTTTTACGATTCGAGATGCCTCGCGCATCATTTCAACAATACGGTACATATTGGTAATTTCTCCAACTGCTACTTTTTCTGTAAGACCATAAAAATCTGTACAAGCGCCACAAGAATAAACCTCCACGCCAGCTTTTACCAAAGTTGTCAAATCTTCAAAAGAATCAACCCCTGGAACAGCAAAATGAACCCCACCGTTGTACATAATGACTCGTTCCGGTAATTGATCCTGCTCAGTCAACGCATATATGAATCCTTTTATCAGCGTTGCCCCCAACTTGTCGTCGCCTCTTCCCATCACATTTGTATCAATTACTACTATATAAGAGTCATCCACTTGCTTAGCTTTTTGCGGCTGAGGTTCCACTATTGGCAAATCACCCGTTCTACTAATATGTACCACATATTCCTTATCACTGAGCTGATTACTTGCGTACTGATACCCTTTTTGTTCCGCTAACTTGCGTAAATTTTGAGTAGCAATATCATTATCAACCCTAATTTCAACTGCCTCATGCTCAACCAATGCTTTTTTTGCTTTAATTACTGGTAACGGACACGCTTCACCTAACGCATTTATTTTTTCCATTGTTTTCATATCCTTTCATCAATTTGACTACTACGCTTCCACATAGATTGCTTTCTCCTTGCGAGCAACAACTTCACCAACAATGGTCCCCACAAGCCCCTCTTTAGCCATTTCTTCAACTAATAAAGTAGCTTCCGAAGCAGGCAAGCTAACTAATAAGCCACCTGAAGTTTGCGGATCAAATAAAATTTCCTCCATCCCAAAATCAACTTCCTTAAAGACAACTTGTTCAGTTAAATAATTGCGATTTCGTTGACCGCCTGCTGTAATCAAAAACTCCTTAGCGCAGTCAAAAGCTTCGTCAATATACGGAATCTGAGAAACGTTTAAAACAGCTGAACACTCCTCATTCATCATTTCCACTAAATGTCCTAAAAGACCAAAACCAGTTACATCTGTACAACCATGAACCACTCGCTTACGGATATGCTCTGCCGCAGCTTTATTAAGAGTTGTCATAGACTCGACAGCTTTTTGAAAGGCCGCTTCTGTCGTTTCAGCCACACTGTAAGCTGTTGTAATAATCCCCACACCAAGCGGTTTAGTCAAAACTAATAGATCCCCTACTTCTGACTCATTATTTTTCAATACTTTTTCTGGATGAACCGTTCCTGTCACAGATAAACCATACTTAGGAGTCGAATCATGAATGGAATGTCCTCCAACTAAAATTGCGCCAGCTTCTGCTACTTTTTCAGCACCACCACGGAGAATCTCTCCCAAAATTCCTAAATCAAGCTCCTCAGGAAAACATACAATATTCATCGCTGACAGGACATCTCCCCCCATTGCATAAACATCACTTAACGCATTGGTAGCAGCAATTTGACCAAAAAGATAAGGATCATTCACCATTGTTGGGAAGAAATCTAAGGTCTGTATCAACGCTGTCTCATCATTAAGCTTAATCACTCCCGCATCATCAGTTGAATCAAATCCAACCAATAAACGAGGGTCTTGATTTTTAGGCAATCCCTCAAGTAACTGAGAAAGATTTCCTGGTCCAATTTTCGCATTACATCCGCCGCAAATAAATAGTTTTCCAAAATCCTTATTCGACATCTTTCTTCACCTCTGTTATATGATTTACCAAATACAATTGACTTTTTTAGGCAGCCATAATCCCCGCCACTCAATTAAAATAGACAATTGACTCCTACCTATTTTTTATGCTATTATAAGTGCGGGAGTGGATGGGTTCTGGTGTTCCTTGCGGTCTTCAAAACCGTTTTGAGGGGTTAATAGCTTCTTAGGTGGGTTCGATTCCCACACATTCCCGCCAATTGATTTATACGAATCAATCTCTTTCATAAGATTCTCGATTCGTTTTTATACAGCTGTTGAAGGTGAGACAAATGTCTCACCTTCTTTTGTCTAGTCGATACTTTTCTTTAGCTTCTCATACTATCACTCAAACGTAAATAGCAAATAAAAACTTTTATAAGTTTTTTTATTCGCCGCGTCCTACTTTCCCTAATATTCGCACGCTTTCCACTCGTTTAGTAATCAGCTGTTTATCCAGATATTCTAAAATCAGCATAGAGGCTTTCCGACTTGAAGCAGTTCGATTTCGAAAATCAGCCAAAGTCATCTCACCGTTCTGCTCTATCAACTCTTTCACAATTTTAATCGCTTCATCTAAATAGTCTTTTGTCAAAAGATACTCATGAGTTAAGTAGACTATTTCTTGTCCATCCATAACCTCTATAACTTCTTGAGCATTGGCATTATCTTCGATCAATTCATCCGCCTTAATAGGTAAGAATTGACTGTCAAGTAAACGATTAAGCATTCGGTCTTTTTCTGCCTGATGATACGCATTTAAAACAAGTTCAAAAGCTGTATCACTAATTCCTTGATCGGTCAATTCGATTACTTGACGCTGCTTAAGCTCTTTTAAGAAAAGCTCGAGCTCTCGGTTATTTAAAGGCGAATTTACTTTAGAACGACATTCTTCTAATGGCATCCACTTGCGCAGTCGATGTTCTTTATGGTAACGACTAATCACTACTAACACACTTTCCTCGAGTTTGGCAAAAGCCGATGCGGCAATCACAAAATCTCCCAGCCTTATTAACTGTTGCTCCGTCACCAATTCAGATAATATCGATTCGAGCTCTGACTCTTCTACGGTCAAATAATCAGCAATTTCTTGAAGAAGTGTCAGCGGATTTTGTTTGTTTTGAAGAAAATCAAGAATCAATTCCTGTAGACTTCCTTGATCCTTAATAACTAGACTTTCGACTACCTCATCCTTAAATCGTTTATGCTTATGCGGATTACTATCTAAAATAACTCCGCCGCCAATTGTCACAACCGGTGAATACGCTCTGACAATGAAACGATCCCCTTGCTTAACAGCTAATTGTTCTTCCAAACGAAATTGAACAAAGCCTTCCGTTCCAGGTTTGAGTTCCTCTGCTCCAATAGGCACACTTCGTGCCATAACCTCTTGGGTTCCTATTAATAGACGGACACGCTCCCACAGGCCAATCCCTTGCTCATAGCGAGCTAAACAAGTCACCTTGGCATCTACCATCCACGACAAGTGTAAATTATCTGCAACCGTCAAAACATCCCCACGACTGATGTCATCTACTTTAATATTTGCCAGATTTAAAGCTGTCCGCTGACCTGCTACAGCCGTTTTAACATCTTGTTCATGGACTTGAATCGTTCTAATTTTAGTTTTCTGATAACTCGGTAAGCAAACCAGTTCATCCCCTACAGACAGAATCCCCTCAATTAAAGTCCCTGTTACAACTGTTCCAAAACCTTTCACTGAAAAAACTCGGTCAACATTTAAACGAGCTGGTGCAGATTGCTTATTAGGTCGTCCGTTCTGCGCTTTCTCTTGAATCGCAAGCGTCAAATCCTTTATCCCTACATTAGTCAGAGCATCCGTCTCAATAATTGGTGCATCAGCTAACGGTGTCTCCACCAATTGCTCTCTAATATCCGAGATAACTAATTCTTTCATATCAGAATCAACCGTCGTCACTTTTGTTAACACAATAATAAAATCAGTAATCCCCAATAACGTTAGGATGTCTACATGTTCTTTTGTTTGCGGCATAATCCCCTCATTTGCATCAATAACTAGCAACACTAAATTAAGACCAGGTAAACCAGCAATCATGTTTTTGATAAACTTTTCATGTCCAGGCACATCAACAATTCCCACACGCTGTTTGTTTGGTAAATCTAAATAAGCAAACCCTAAATTGATTGAAAGACCTCTATTTTTCTCTTCTTTTGTCGTATCAGTTTCAATACCGGTCAACGCCTTAATCAAGGTTGTTTTACCATGATCAATATGACCAGCGGTTCCAACTACCATATTTGTCATTCTATTCACCTATCTTCTTTTCACCAATAATATAAAAACTCCGCAAGTATGTCTAGCCTCTCAAAGGTTCTGACTTACTCACGAAGCTCTAGTTTAACCTAATTAACTTTCTACGACAACTGCTTTGGTTTTTAATGCTTTCATCAACATTGATGCCCCCGTATAAAGTACAACAGCGACAATAATCCATGTTAAAATATCTAAGTTTAAGCCTGTGACAAATTTCGCTGCCACAATAACCCCAAGCGTACCACCCACAATAATACCAAGTGAAACCTTACGTGAATACTTACCAGCTTTCACAAACTCTGCGCCTGCAACTGGCATTAAGCCCGCACAAGAACCCATCATAATTGGTAAAGCAACAATTGGACTCATTCCTAGCATGTAAACCATCGCCATACAAGGCGCATATAATCCAACACCAACGGTCATTAATGCCCCAAAAATGAAATTACCAACGATCCCGATAATCAACGCGCCACCTGTTAATCCTAGTGCTGTATTTCCCTCTCCTAGCATCTCCAGCATCCCAAGTTGTTTTAATGCCATCAAAGCAGAGGTAATAATAAGAGCCACCCCCATCACCAATTGAATATTACGTTCTGGTAATTTAGTTACTGTCTTAGAGCCAACCCATGATCCTACAATAGCTGCAACAATCAATGAAAATAGTGTCAATGGCTCAACTTTTACCACCGTAATAAAAATAAACGCTTCGATAATAACTGGAACAGTATGCGAAACATTTAAAGTTCCAGGCAATAAATCATCTGATTTTAATGATTTAAACATCTTGAAAAGCAAGGTGGTTGGCGCAAAACTCCCAATCCCTAATGTATCTAAAAAGTCTGTTACAAAACCGATTCCACCGGCAATAAGAAAATTACCTTCACCTAAATCAGCACGATGTTCATAGACATCTTTACCTAAAATAATCAAAAAATACACCAATAAGAGACCCAGACCCGTTAATAAAATAGTTACCATACTTTTTCTCCTCTTTCTTTCCTGTGGCTATTGCAGAACAAATCCGTATTTTAACGGATCTTCTGGGTCAATTAAGAAACTGTTAAAGCCAGTAATGTAAGCAGATCCACTAACATTAGGTATCACTGCATCAAAATCAGCTACTTTCGCTTCTTTCACAACTTTTCCTTTAAACAATGTGCCAAGAATACTCTCATAAACAAAGGGTTCACCAATCTTCAGTTCACCTTTTGCATATAAAGTAGCTAGCTTGGCACTCGTTCCAGTTCCACAAGGAGAACGATCTACTTGACCATCGCCAAAAACTACCACATTCTTGTAAGTCGCTTCTGGATGGCTCGGTGCATCATAAAATTCAACTAAATCAACGGTTTTAATATGCTCTAAAGTTGGGTGTTGAATCTCAATTTGATCATTAATAGCGTCACGTAAACGAATGCCAATGTCAGAAAACTTAGACGCATTTTGAGGTTCAATTGTTAAGCCAACCTCACTTGAACGGATAATCGCAAAGAAACTACCGCCGAATGAGATGTCAAAGGTAACTTTTCCAACACCGTCTAGCTCAACAGTTTGATTCTCCTTATAAAGAAAGGCTTCAACATTGTCAAACGAAACCTCTTTTACTGAACCACTAGTTCCATGATGAGCAACAGCTCTGACAATCCCAGCCGGTGTTTCTAACACGACTTTTGTTTCAGATGCGTTCTCATCTACCTGGACCATTCCTGTCTCAACTGCTGCGGTAACGGCCGCAATAGTATTATGCCCACACATATTCAAATAACCACCGGCATCCATAAAGATAATCCCAAAATCAGCTTCTTCAACAGTTGGTTCTAAAATAAAGGCCCCAAACATTTCGTTATGGCCACGAGGTTCATGCATTAAAGCAGTTCTTAAATGATCAGAATGATCAATTAAATATTGTTTTTTTTCAGCCATCGTTTTACCAGGAAACTTCGGTATTCCACCTGTTATCAAGCGGGCAGCTTCACCGGCTGTATGAGTATCAATCGCTGAAATCATTTTAGATACTTTCATTAATATTGCCTCCTAATTATTGGTTTCATGTTAATAAATGAGCAATCGATCATACTGCAGATTGTCAAACTAAGAAAGAACTAAACTAGCTTAGGCTTTACCATCCTTACGCATCTTTAACTTCAAAAAAGCCAAAGCTTTTTTAGCATCGTTCTCATCTACTGTGTTCTCGCCTACTACTTCGGTCTCAATTCCATCAGCGGATTTATTAAAATCAACCACTAGATTTGTGTAATCGTTCTCGACCACAAACTTCGCTTGTTTACCAATGAACTTTAACCCTACGACACTTATCCCTTTTTCTCCGATACACTCCATCGTATTCGCAAAATCAACATCCGAATTTCCCCAGCCGTCTGATGATAAAATAGCACCATCACAGCGCATCCCTGCTAGCCAATGAGCTGTTCTTTCACCGACAAGATACTTCATTTTATTATCTTGTGGTGTCCCAACAACCACGACTCCTTGAAAATCAATATCAGGATCACCTGCAAAAACGGCTAATAATGGATCTCGAAAGTGATGCAACGATGTTTCTTTAGTCGAAGGTCCAATTCCCATTACACTCACTCACTCTCTGAATGACCTGTTCACTACACCATGGCACGAATTGCGCCATCACGATATTCATTTGCACTAAGAAGTATTGGCATATTTGCCATATCGATAATTGACAAACCACCCGTAAACCCACTAGGTTCATTAGGAAATAATAGATTATCGTACATCGCTCCTTGTCCAGCTACCTGCTTAACAATCGCAACTTTAGGTTTATTATCTTGCCTTTTCTCTTGATACTCATGAACTTCAGTCGCAAAACGACCATCTAACATCTTTAATAACTCGCGAATTGGTTGAATTAACTGGTCAACATAAGCAAACATCTCCAAACACACCGTTCGTTCAAGAATAGCGCCTTCCTTAGCAATCAAATCAATATGAATTAAGCAATCGCTCTTCTTTGGCGTTCCATTTTTTCCAAAAGTCAGTTGTTGACTAAGACGACCATCTGAAGAACCAAATTCATGCATTTGTTCCCCATTTTTAATTTTACCGGTCATCAAGACATACACACCTGTTAGAGTGTGAGTAATCCCTTGTCCCGGAATACCTAAAACTTTAGTCGAAATGGGTAAAATATCCATGATAGTATTGATTTCAATGTCATGCTGAAATGGCTCAATAATGCTAACCGTTACAGTGTCAAACTCATGAGATAGGGTGGTTTCTAACGGCAGTGATAAGTGTGTCCCTTTTAAGCTATAGTCGCTTGCTAAAGAGACATTCTCTACATGAAACGCTTTAATTTTTAAGGTTGAATGCTTACTCATATTTTCACCTCTTCTCAGATGTGACAGAAGCTTCCGAGAGTGAGACTCATCTCACCCTCTACTTCCGAAAAGCAACTATCACTAGTTAATTAACAAACAATCAGTGTCACGTTAATCTTCACTTAATTAAACATGCGCGATGTATTCATAAGGAAGAGGCACGATTTTACCTGGTGTTTGAATCGCAACTAACTCAGTTAATGTGTCTTTTAAAATATGTGTTTGCATCTCAATATTATGAGGTTCTCCAGCGTTAGCTCCCATTGGAACAAGAGGTGCTACGGCTCTAGGTGAACCATTTTGTCTTACGACAGGTGGTAATGCTGCAATTAAAATTGTAGGAATTCCCGCTTCCTCAATAGCTCTCTGCACGATCACGGCAGTTCTATGACAGGTCCCTCAACCAGCGGTTAAGACGACGGCATCGACATCTTCTTCCACCAATTTTTGTGCAATTTCCGGACCAGTTTGGTTAATAAACGCATCCTGGTCACCACCGCCACCCATGAAACCAAAATGGATCGGCGCACATTCTTTAATAAAGCCTTCATCAGCTAGCTCTCTCAAACGCTCAATTGGGAACATACAGTTAACGTCTTTATTTACGTCTGCATTATCGTACCCACCATGGGATACCATCAAATCATTGACATCAGCATCACTTGGAATTTCACGGTAACTAGTATCCCCCGCTAAATTAAATCGTTTATCGCTTTTCAGATGAACACCTGCAGCAGTCGCCATCGCAACGCGCATTTCTTTTAACTCTTTTGTGACAGGGGTAAAAATTGATTTCGGCGTAATTGGCACGAAAATCTCAGATTGTAACCCATCAAATACTGTTAATGACATTCTAATTGACTCCCTTCAACTTATTAGTTTTCAGTTTTTTCGTCGTATCGACTCTTAATTTCTTCCATACGCTTCTTGTTTTGTTCGATGGCATATACGTACTTTTCGTCTGGTTCTGGATCCAGAACCTCGGGATAAGACATCATAAACCCAACAACTTGTCCGACTTGAAGCTCATTTTGAGAAATCAACATCCGCTTAGGTATCTTGATCTGACCTAACCGACCTTTTAAATCTATTGTGACACCGGCATCGGTGAGTTCTACCAAAATGCCTTCATACATTCGTTCAGTTGAAATATATTTTAATCTATCCATACATACACCTTCAAATAAAGTTTTTTTGATTACTCTTGCTCGTAAATTTCGAGACGTTTCTTACTCTTAGGTAAGACTTGTTCATTGTCTACTAGGTCAATTTTTGTGCCTAATTTAGCTTCAATTGCTTCAACGTTATTTTGTTTGACAGACGGGTTCCACTTACGCTCGGCTTTTTCAATTGTGCCACCGCCCATAAGTGTTTTAACCATTGCAAGTGCTCTAGCAGCATCTTCTGGACAAAGAGTATTATTAGATAATACTTCATTTTCAATCCCTTGCATTGATTTATTATTGTCAACCATTGCGTTCATGTATTTGTTACCAACAACTAATGCGCCTTGAACCGCACTATAAGTTTCTCCAACAACATGAACACCACGCTTACCAATTTCTTCAATATGTGACGCAAAATCAATGTGATTGTTACCAAATCCTTCAGTCGTTACAATCGCGCCATCAATTCCCATAGCTTCAATTGCCATTCCTAATCGTTTTGAGACATAGAATTTTTCTGAGTTAGCTTGAGGTGACCCAACAAACATAACACCAACTAAGTCAATTTCCTCATCTTCCATCGCCGCTTTAACAAGTGGCTCTCTGAAGTAATGACGAGACGTTTCTTTAGACGCAGGTCCAATACAAGTTAACGCATGAATCCCACCATCTAGCACTTCTGTCGGCGCTAGAATAACTGGTAAGTTTCCTAAGTCAACGTTTGGTTTTGCGCCTAAAACTCCGACTGGCTCAACTGGCATAATTAGATTATCATGCATTGCGCCTTGACCCATAATCTCTTTCACGATTAGAACACGTTTTTTACCTGGGCGACGATATTGAACAATCTCTTCTGATTCAACAACAAGTGAGTCGTCAGCTTCTTTCATGGCTTTACGAATTTCTTCGGTAATGTGATCAGCAGATTTATGTGCTGCTAAAGGACCACTACGCTCCATGTTAGTTCCAGCTTTAACAGTTACTTCAACCTTGATGAAGATGTCGCCTTTATCTGGAGCACCTGGACGTCCCCACATAATATTACGATCAAGTTCACCTTCAGATGAACCAAATTCACCAATTTGCACGCCGTTAGCGTCTGTCCCTGTTAAAACAATGACAACTCCGTCTAAAATACGAGTGATGCCATGACCGATATCGCCTTCTTCTTTTGTTGCGATCGGCTGAACATCCATAATCGTTTCGCTGTAAACTCCATATTTATCCGGTGTGATAATTTCCACATTCATATCTTCTACCAATTCTTGCAACTCAACTGATTCTTGACAGATTTCAGCCGCATTACGAATGGTTAACGTTGTACCTTCAAGTTTTGTTTCTTCGCCAAACTCTACTTTATCAATCTTGAAGTGCTTGCGAACAAATGACCGAACTTCTTTAGACTCAGCAACTTCCACTGGCGCTTCAGCTACTGCTGGCGCTGGAGATGCATTAACGACGGGCGCTGCTTCAACTGGTGAAGCTCCCATTGCACCTGCTAAAGTCAAAGGAATTTCTAATTCGATTCCTTTACCTTCTGCTATGTGAATTTTAACTGTTTGTCCAGCGGCACTAATCGGAGCTGGTACCGAAGCTTGAGGAGCAGCTGGTGCAACCTCTGGTACTGCTTGAATTTCTGGTACTTCTGTAGAAGGGGTTTCTTTCTCAACTTTGGTAATTCCTTCAAGTAATTCAGCGGTTAAAGGAACTAACGCATCCGTTGTTTTTAATAAAGTTGCGCCTAATACTTCGCCGATTGTTAACGTATCTTCACCGAGCGTTAATAATCCTGAATCTTCTAAATCCGGGAAAATAACTGGATCCTCTAAATCACCAGGTCCGATTGTTTTTCCTGATTCTGTCCGACAACAAAGTACGGCAGGATCTTTTGCGTGCTCTTGTGCAGTTTCTACAGTAATTGACATTTTGTCAAAACCTCCCATTATCTATTTTTAGTGATCTGTGGGTAACCTTCTGTATAGTTTGTGACCTGCTGCACGTAACACATGATCCGTATGATGATAAACTGGAACTCCTAACCTAGGAGCAACACCCATGACGGTGTTTGTTCAATCTTGACACGTGCCAGTTAAGATAACCTCAGCACCTGCTTTTTTCATTTTTAAGACTTTTTCAGCTTGTCCTGGACATATGCCCGGCAAGTCACATCTATATCTTCCATTAACTTCCACCATGCGTTTACAGCGTTCTGCTGCGACGACTTTTGCACCCATATTAGTTGCGATTTCAGTTAAGCGTTCTTCGCCGCCACCACATTCGCAAATCAAAATACCAACATTACGTTCTTCTTGTGGATAAGGCATCGCTACGATAAATCCACCAGTTGTTTTCATGACAGGACTCATTTCAGTCCCACTTGAACCAGTAAAAGGTCCACCAAGGACAATCTCACCATGTGGTTCAACGTAACCACCAGTTGCTTCAATTAGAGTCATTGCTGGTGTGCCAATTGGGATATCTTTAAAGACTTGTGTCCCATTGACGACTCTACCAGATACAGTTAAGTCTTTGTCAATAAACGGTTTTCTTAAGATGACAGCTTCAGCGACATGCTTGACTGTTTCAATATTAGACACAATTGTATTTGCTTCAATCGGTAATTGACCTGGTTCTAGCGTCACACCAACTAACTCTCGTACAACCACCCGTTCGTCTCCTGCTGGATACATATCAGATAAAAACTTAACGTGGATACTAGGCTCATTAGCAACAGCTTTCTCTAAACATTTAACAGCTTTCACATACTTCTGCTTAATTGCAATATACACTTCTGCTGCTTCCGTAATCTCCTGCATAATTTTTAATCCTTCTATTAAACGATCTGTTTCATCTTCAATAGAACGAATATTATGCGCGAGCAACGGTTCACACTCAGCCGCATTAGCAATTAAGTAGCCACCTTTAATCTTTGAAGCTAATTTCACATGAGTAGGGAAACCTGCGCCACCTGCGCCGACTACTCCAGCAGCTTCAATTAATTCTAAAGGATTTGTTGATTCTTTTAATGGAATAAACTCGTGACTCTGTTCACTTGACAAACTGATAACAATTCCCGTCATGTTGATATTGACCACTTCCCCATCAACACTTGCATGGATATTTGCGCCTAAGCCCGTTGGTGTTGCAATTAGCTGACCGCGTTTAACTCGATCCCCAACCGAAACAATGGCCTGACAAGGTGCGCCGACATGTTGTTTTAATGGAATTTGAATATTCACCATGTTATTTTCACCTCCTTTTATAAAATTGTTTAAACCAGACAATAAAACGTGTCTAATTCCCCTATATAATATCATATCAAAAATAATATTGCACCCTTTTATCGACTATTTTATAACTTTTTCACAATATTTTAATTTTAGACATCAAACGGTTACATCTCGCTCAACATTTTCACTATCTACAATTGACTTTTGTTCAATCACATGTTAACCTTAACTTGAAAAACGGATATAAGACCGTTATATCAACGAATTCAAAATAATATCTTTAGTAAAAAACAGAAAATAAAGATATCAAAAGTGACGTTATCAAATCAAAACGTGTTGTTATCAAATCACTATTTTCCGTCAAAAAAGACAAAAATAGTGTGTGTTTTCACAATTCCTAAAAAGTGTCTTTTTCCAATCGATAAGTGACTAATAATAACTAAAAAATGGAGGCGATTATGGTGAACTTTAAAAACACTCATTATTTAAACGGTTTTTTTACTAATCTGAAAGAAAAATCTTTTTATATAAAAAAGGAAACTAGCATTGAAACTTATATTGAATCATTCGATAGCAATCCTCAAGTAGCTTCAACAGCTTTCATCTCAGACAATCCAATCAAATTAACTTATCGTGTCCCCTATTTTCGGCTACTTTATGTTTTGAAAGGGTCAATTGGGATTACTATCGATCAAAAAGAGTTAGATTTTTTTGAGGGAGGCGTTATTCTTGCAAATCCCAACACTCATATTGTCTACCGTGGGACTAGTACAAATACCGAGGTTGCTAGTATTATTTTTAAACCTGACTTTTTCAGTAATTTATTTTTAAGTGATTTAGTTGACTTGCCGTTATTTTATGATTTTGTGATGCAAGGATTGGAAGATGACTACCAAAAGAGTAATTATTTTTTCTTTCAACAGTCCGTTGAAGATTTTAGCCACTATTTACTCCTCTTTCTATTTAAAGAGGCAATAGCCAATAACCCTAAAAAAGCAGTTCAGTATCCCGCTCTTTTTCTATTATTGTCTGAATTAGATGATAATAAAGATAGGACGCTCGTGTTAGAAAAGTCCACGTTGCCGTCAAATCTATTTATTGGCGAAATTCTCAAGTATATCAATCATCATTTTGATGAAGTTTCTCTTAATGAACTCGCGGCTAAATACAATTTACATCCAAACTCTCTTTCTTCGATGATAAAAAAACAAACAGGTAAAAATTTTTCAGAGCACTTAACAGAAGCCCGACTAAACCGCGCCTCTTACTATTTAAAAAATTCTAACGTCTCTGTCCAAGAAATTAGTGAAAAGATGGGTTATCAAGATAAAAGTTATTTTTTCCGACTATTTAAAAAACATTTTGGCCTCTCACCAAACCAGTATAGAAAGAAGAATCAGCGCTTCACTGACCTCTCTTAAAACATGATAAAAAAATAAAACTTTGTCATTTAATTTCTTTTTTTTGAAATTAAATTTGACAAAGTTTTGTTTTCAGTTATAATTGGCATTACCAAATCGAATATTTTATTAAGTATTGGACTAGTAAAGGCTTTGCAGACACTTACAGAAAGAAAATCATTGCTGAGAGATTTTCGTCACTGGCACCCTTGAACCTACCAAGATATAGATCGGTGAGATACCGTTATCAACTATTAGAGTCGTAAAGTTAGCATTACTTTAAAACAAGGTGGTACCGCCAATTAATTGGTCCTTGTATTTAAGTAGTGCTTTTTTATTTTATTTTTATAACTGAAAGGTGGATTTTTACATGACAGAAAAAGAATTTGTAAAAGAGATTACCAAACGAGATGTCGACTTTGCTAAATGGTATACCGATATCGTCCTAAAAAGTGAATTATGTGATTACTCAAGCGTCAAAGGCTGTATGATTTTACGTCCTGCTGGTTTCGGCTTATGGGAAAATATTCAAGCAGTTGTTGACAAACGATTAAAAGCAATGAAACATGAAAACGTCATGATGCCTATGCTGATCCCTGAGCACATGTTACTTAAAGAAGCTGAACACGTTGAAGGATTTGCTCCAGAAGTTGCTTGGGTAACTCACGGCGGCGACAACGAGTTAGCTGAACGCTTAGCGATTCGTCCAACATCAGAGGTTCACTTCGCTGAGCATTTCAAAAAAATAGTTCGCTCACACAGAGACTTACCTAAACTATACAACCAATGGGTTAGTGTTGTTCGCTGGGAAAAAACAACTCGTCCATTTTTAAGAACAACTGAGTTTTTCTGGCAAGAAGGACACACCTGTCATGTCGACTTTGAAGATGCTGACGTTGAAGCTCTGCAAATCTTAGACCTGTACAAGGATGTTTGTGAGAACATGCTCGCTATCCCTGTTGTTGGTGGTGCTAAAACTGAAAGTGAAAAATTTGCTGGAGCTGATATCACGTACACAAATGAAACATTGATGTACGACGGTAAAGCTTTACAAATCACGACTTCTCATCATCTTGGCGATAACTTTGGTCGTGCCTTTGATATTACTTATGCTGATAAAGAAGGCAAAGAGCAATTTGTTCACCAAACTTCTTGGGCAATTACTACTCGCTCTATCGGTGGTATTATCATGGTTCATGGCGATGATCGCGGATTGGTTCTACCTCCACGTATCGCTCATGTACAAATTATGATTATCCCAATCGCTCAACATAAAGATGGCGTTTTAGACAAAGCCTATGACCTTGAAAAACAATTTGGCGAACAGTTTACTGTCCGCGTCGATGATTCTGATAAGCAAGCTGGTTGGAAATTCAACGATGCTGAAATGAAAGGAATCCCTGTTCGTGTTGAGTTTGGTCCTAAAGACCTTGAAAAAAATCAAGTGGTTGTCGTACGTCGTGATACACTTGAAAAACAAACGATGGCACTTGATGAGCATCTGAATGACAACATTGCTGCTTTGATGGACGACATTCACGACAACATGCTTGCAACTGCGCGCAAACGTCAAGAAGAAAAAACACACCGTACAACTGACAAAGCAGAATTCATCGAGCTAGTAAAAGCAGGTGGCTTTGTCATTGCCCCTTGGAATGGCGATGAAGCCGTTGAAGAGCAAATCAAAGAAGAAACTGGCGCCACTGCCCGTGTAATTGCTTTTGAAGACGCCAAGGCTGATTTAACCGATGTTAAGTGTGTTTGGACAGGTGAACCTGCGAAATTTATCGTTCACTGGGCAAAAGCGTATTAAAATTGATAGTATATCATTTGTAATGATATTTTAACAAGTAAAAAAATAGAGTGATGCTTAGTTCTTTCCAAGCACCACTCTATTCTTTTTATTCAATAATCGTTAACTCTTTCGGATAACTATTCAGGTTTTCATAACCATCTTCAGTCGCAACAATTAGATCTTCAATTCTGACGCCAACTTCACCTAAAATATAAATACCTGGTTCGATTGAAAAAATCATGCCTGGTTCAACCACGTTATGATTAGCGGCAGACACATCTCCCGCTTCATGACATTCGATACCGATAAAATGTCCAGTCCGATGTGTAAAATACTCGCCATAACCTTTTTCTGTAATATAATCACGAGCAGCAGCATCTATTTCACTGAATTTAACTCCTGGTTTAACCATCGCAATCGCCCGTTTATTGGCCTCTAACACGGTTTCGTAAACGTCACGGCTCTTGTCAGGAACTGACTTATAGAAAAATGTCCGAGTCATATCTGAGTTATAGCCATTTTTAACACCACCGATATCCAAGATGATGCTATCCCCTTCTTTAACAATTGATTCATCATTCATATGATGAGGGTCCGCTCCATTCGCTCCATACGCAACAATCGGATCAAATGAAAACCCTGAATTACCAAGATCGGCGTAAATTTCTGCTAAGCGAGTCGTCATTTCAAGTTCAGTTAACTTTTCAGGAATTAATTGTTTCAACCGATCAATTGCGACATCATTATCCTTCGAAACCTCACGCATCAACTGAATTTCTTCCGCACTCTTTCGTGACCTGACTAAGTCCGTAATATCTGAACCAACCATAAAGTTAGTTGATTTAGTCAACTCCATTAAATGAAGTAAGAAATGCGCAGGCCAATTTTTATCGATACCAATCAACTTGTCTTGGTCAATATAATCAAGCATGATTTTCACGCCATCATCTGTATCATCCACATAAACCAACTTTACGCCAAGATCCTCAGTAATTGGGAACAACTTATTCAACACCAAGGTATGATCACCAGATTCTTTTATCACAAGTACAAGTATCCGCTCACCGGGATGTATCCAACGACCTGTCAAATAGAAAATTGTCGTAGGATCAGAAACAAGTAATTGTGGAACCTCTTTCTTTTTCATTTCCGTTAACACACTGTTTAATCGTTCTTGAATCATCATAAATTCCTCCTTGATTATAATAAAAGAGCCTAATCACTCTTTTTTTCTCAGAGTCACGTCAAAGTGAAGAGAATTTTTTCAGCTCTTAGCATCTTAATCATATCATGCTCATACTTTAGCCAATTCCCTATACCTATTTGCCTCACTCTATTATATCTCACAATGCCATTCAGTAATAGTGGCATCATTAATTGTACAGTTCTATTTAAATTGCTAAAATTATTTAACAACTGATAGTTGAAACAAATTTACAATATCACAAGATAGTCGGAGTTTCAATATTTTTCAGGATTTCTCATGTCTATATCATTTACTAGTATTCTTTCCTCTGTTTTTGTTAAACTCATCACTATCGCTCTTTCTTCCTCTTTTAAATCACTTAAAAATGAGGTATGCTAAATTAAGAGCCTTTATTCGCGGAATAAGAGGACAATTTTTTTAATGGAGGAGAACCGATGATCTATTTCGATAACGCTGCTACAACTCTTAGAAAACCGCCAGAGGTTGCCGAAGCGATGATCGCTTCACTAAGCACATTAGGAAATTCTGGTAGAGGCGTTCATGAGAGCTCACTAGATTCCGCACGCGTCATTTTCAATACTCGCAATCAATTGGCACGTTTATTCAATGTGAACAATTCTCAGCAGATTGCATTTACTTGCAACGCGACCGAAAGCTTAAATATTGCCATTAAAGGTCTAATTACCCCAGAAGATCGGGTTGTGACAACTGTTTTAGAGCATAACTCTGTCCTTCGCCCCCTTTATGAGCAGGAAGAAAAAGGAACCATTCTAACAATTATTTCTGCTGATAATCAAGGACTTATCAACTATCAGTTACTAGAAAATGAGCTTCGCTCCAACAAAACAACAGCGTTAGTAATCACCCACGCTTCCAATTTAACTGGGAACGTTATCGACTTAAAACGAGTCGGGCAATTAACTCGAAGCACCAATACGCTCCTCATCGTTGATGCCTCTCAAACTGCTGGTGTAATGCCAATTGATGTCGTTGAGATGAATATAGATGTTTTGTGTTTTACTGGTCACAAGGGACTCCTTGGCCCACAAGGAACAGGCGGGATTTATGTAAGAGAAGGACTTGATATTCGTCCTTTTAAATCCGGTGGAACTGGAATTGAAACCTACAATAAGAAGCAGCCAACTCGGATGCCAACTCTTCTTGAAGCGGGAACTTTAAATGGTCACGGTATTGCTGGACTTAGCGCTGCATTAGAGCATATTCAAACTGTTGGAACTTCTTATATTTATGACAAAGAACAACAACTTATGAGTCATTTTTATAAAGAAATAAACCTGATTGAAGGTCTCACCATTTATGGCGATTTCAGCAATTTAGACCGTAGCCCTATTGTAAGCCTCAATATCGGGACACTAGACTCTTCAGAGGTTAGTGACCAGCTTTACACCGATTATGACATTGCAACACGATCTGGCGGGCATTGTGCGCCATTGATGCATCAAACACTTGGAACAGTAGAACAAGGTGCCGTTAGATTTAGTTTTTCTCATTACAACACCATCTCAGAAGTGAATCGAGCTGTTTTTGCGATTAAACAAATCAGCAAAGAGGCTCAAACTAAAACACACTAAGTTTATGAGAGATCCAATACACACTCTCCAATCGCCGAACACTCGAAAGAATCGATTGTTCGGCAATCCTTTTTGCGACTATGTTTTCTTAATCGGCCACTACTTAGAACTAGAAACGTCGAGATTCAGGTCGTACTTTCCCCACTATTCCCCTATCTCATTTCTATTTTAATCAAAATATAATATTTTTTCTAAACCTCCTCCTCTTTGTCAGTTGATTGAGAATAGTCAACTATCAGAAAAACTCTCCCTTCTGAATTTCATCGGCTACCCCACAACATAACTTAGAAAATTTCACTAATTCTCCCCCCTTTCATTTAAGTTTAAACCACTTTTCTGCCAAAACAACTGATACTTTTCTGCTTTTTTACATCCTATCCTTGGCCAATTTTTATTAAATGCCACCTGCTATTCTCAATTAGAGTCTTTTTCTTTTTCATTAAACTCTCATCTTACTAAAAAAAGAGAGAGACTTTCTAAATTAGCACTTGTTAAACAAATCACATAAATGCTATACTCACTTTGTAACGCTATCAATTTAATTCGACCAATAGAATTAAAGCGCATTCGAAACTTGAAAATAGCTCGATAACAACCAAGGAGGAAAAAGAATGGACATTATTACCGATTTACCCCTGATTTTTGATAGCTTTGCGGATGCTCGGCAACAAGGTTTTTTAGCTGTCAAAGAATTAAAAGAACAAGGTACCCCCATTATTGGCGGTTACTGCACTTTTTTGCCTGAAGAACTTGCGATGGCAGCTGGCGCACTACAAATCAGCCTTTGTTCCACCTCGGATGAAACTATCAGTGCTGCCGAAGAGGATCTCCCCCGCAATCTCTGCCCTTTGATTAAATCAAGCTATGGCTTTGGGAAGACTGATAAATGTCCCTATTTCTATTTCTCTGATTTAGTTGTTGGCGAAACAACTTGTGACGGTAAGAAAAAAATGTATGAATACATGCAAGATTTTAAACCGACATATGTTATGCAGCTGCCAAATAAAAAAGATTCCGCAGCAAGTTTAGCTTTATGGAAAGATGAAATTATTCAATATAAAGATAAACTGGAAGAATTTTTGGAAGTCACTATTACTGAAGAACAGATTCAAGAAGCAATTTTTTTGAAAAATCGCGAGCGAACTGCACGTAAAAATTTTTACGGTTTAGGGAAACTCAACCCATCTGCATTGTCTGGCACCGATATTTTTAAAGTCATGTATGGAGCAAATTATACCCTAGACAAAGAAAAATTAATCCATTCTCTCGAAGAAATGACCGCTCAAGTAACCGCTGATTACGAAAATGGCAAACGACTTGATGCTAAGCCTCGGATTTTAATTACTGGTTGCCCTATTGGCGGTGTCACAGAAAAAGTGATTCGAGCAGTCGAAGACAATGGTGCAGTCGCTGTGGCTTTTGAAAACTGTACTGTCGCTAAAGCCGTGGAACGACTTGTGGATGAAGAGATGAATGTCTATGACGCCTTAACAGAAAAATACATCAACATCGGCTGTGCGTGTATCAGCAACAATAACAATCGGATCGAGCTATTGGATCAAATGATTGATGATTATCAAGTAGATGGTGTTCTCGATATGGTACTACAAGCTTGTATCCCATTTGCTGTTGAATCAAATAAAATCAGAGAATTTTGTCAGGATAAAAAAGAAATTCCTTACATTTATTTAGAAACCGACTACTCAACCTCAGACATCGAACAAATCAACACCAGAGTAACCGCGTTTATTGAAATGATTGGTGATTAAAAATGATTATCGGAATTGATAGTGGCTCAACGACTACTAAGGGAGTTCTGATTAAGGATCAGGTAATTGTCGCTAAAAAACTAATTAAAACAAAAGGCGATCCAAAAACAGCTATGAACGAGATTCTCGCTGATTTGACTTATAAGCCAGATGAGATGTTATTGACATCAACTGGTTACGGACGCAATTTAATCGAAGCAGACTATGTCATCACAGAGATTACCTGTCATGCAGAAGGTGTTAGACGTCTCGATCCGACTATTGAGCAAATGGTTGATATTGGTGGTCAGGATTGCAAAGCGATTAAAATGAGTACTAAAGGCAAGGTGCTTGATTTCAATATGAATGATAAGTGCGCAGCGGGTACTGGTCGCTTTGTAGACGTTATGATGGGTATTTTAGGTGAAGACATCGGCGAGATGGATGCCTTTGTCGCTAATGCGACAGCTGTTAAAATTAACAGCATGTGTACTGTTTTTGCCGAGTCTGAAGTTATTGGCTTAATTGCTCAAGGTGTTCCCCGTCAAGACATTGCTCTCGGAGTTCTTCATTCTATTATGAGCCGAGTCAGTAATCAATTTGCTAAAGTTCGTCCAAAAGCTGAACAGCCACTTTTCTTATCAGGTGGTTTATCACAGAGCACTATTATCCAACAGTTATTAAGCCAATATACCAATACACCTGTTCGTAGCCATCCTGACGCCCAATTTGCTGGCGCTATCGGTGCTGCCTACCTAGGGCAGACTAAACATACAAGCTAATAATAAAATGAGGAGGGAGGACAAAAGTCCCACCTCCTCATTTTGGTTCACGACTATTATGTGATAAACGAGTTCCGATCATCTTAACTTCTAAGTACTAAGGCATCAACGTTTACGTAGCTCTCAGAGCAGTGACCATTTACGTCACGCAAGTTATTCATAGCGTAACGCTTCAATTGGATCTTGTTTTGCAGCTCGACTAGCAGGCAAAGTTCCAGATAGAAAGGCTATACCACTGATAATTAACATAATGACTCCAGAAGTCGGCAGTGAAAATTGAATCAAGGTAAAGCCTGATAGACTGCTTAGAAAAGTATCTGTCGCAAGTTGATTGATAAAGCTACCTGCTAAAACGGCTAAGCCGATTCCAAAAAGCGAGCCTAACAAACCGATTAAAGTAGCCTCAAAACTAAACATACTAAATATTTTGAAGCCGCTCATTCCCATCGCTTTCATCAATCCAATCTCACGAGTTCGCTCTTGTACTGACATATAAAGTGTATTGATTATACCAAAGCTCGCTGCCAGTAGTGCAATGGCCCCAAACATTGTCAAAACACCAGTTATTGCATTGACAACATTTCGAATCATTCCTATCTCATCGTCAACTGTCTGCCCCTCGAAGCCCTTATCTCCTAAGCGCTCCTTTAACTTATCGATTGATTGTTTGTCTAGCCCACCAGTCATCTCTGCAACAACCGCCATATATTCTGATTTTATTGTATCAGGCATGCCCTCTTGATTAATTGAAGCAAACTTTTCAGCAAGGGCTGTGTTAACCAATGATTTCCCCCCTTGTATCAGGCTTTCATTAGCAACCCCAACGACTTTCGCTTTAACTATCTCTTGGGCTTGAATCGCTGGTGATGACACTGCAATTTCAACTGTTTGTCCGACTGCTTCTTTGCTTGATTTGTATCCCAATGCTTTAACATATTCAGGTGCTAGTGTTACCTCAAATTCAGTTGACTTATCTGAAGCTTGCCGCCCTTGATCAATGTCTATCTTCATTTGATCCATATTAGGAGCACTACTAAAAATATACTTCTCCTTTGATTTACCTTTAATGTAATCCGTAGATGCATAAATCATTGGCTTAACATTGGTCAGTCCCTTTGTATTTTTGAGGGTTTCGATATCTTGACTGGTCACCATATCTTGCTCAGCAGCGCCACTTTCTTTTCCCTCTTCATAAACCATTGGCCCATCACCACTACCAAATTGTTGCTCTTGCTTTGGATAAATAATCAGTTGCTTTTCACCACCAACACCATTAATCTGCTTATCAATATAGTCATTAACCCCTATATTAATCCCTGTTGTTAGTGCAATGGTAAAGGCTCCTATCACAATCGCAATAATGGTCAAACTCGTTCGCCCCTTACTACGACTTAAATTACTGCAAGCTGAAAGTATCAAATCCTTTAGTTTCATTATGCCACCTCTTCTATCAGTAAGCCGTCTTTGATTCGGATTTGTCGTTGGCAGCGCGAAGCCAACTCATCGTCATGCGTGACAATAATCAATGTAATCCCTTTTTCTCGATTAAGGTCAAATAATAACTTTTCTATTTTTTCGCCTGTTGCCGAATCAAGATTCCCTGTAGGCTCGTCAGCAAAAATAATCTGTGGATTATTAACAAGCGCTCGAGCGATACAAACCCGCTGCTTTTGACCACCCGATAAATCACTAGCCTTATTATCTAATTTGTCATCTAACTCAACAGCCTTTAAAGCCTCTAGGGCCATTTTCCGGCGTTCTTTGCTTGAAATCCCGGCAATCTTCAAAGGCAATAAAACATTAGTCATAACTGTGTCTTTTGCGTTCATAAAAAATTGTTGAAACACAAAACCAAATGTTTTATTTCTGATTTGATCGAGCTTACGCCCTTTAATCCCATTGGCATTTTCACCATTTAAAATAATATCGCCAGATGTCGGTTGATCTAACAAGGCCAAAATATGCATCAATGTTGACTTACCCGATCCACTTTTCCCAATGATTGCGACCGATTCCCCTTCTTCAATCTGAAAACTAACGCCTTTAAGTGCCTCAAAGCGAGTAGCTTGTTTCCCGTAACTACGTTTTAAATCCCTTACTTCAATAATTGACATCCTATTCCTCCACCTTCAGTTTATTACTCGGCTTGTTTGCCTTACTCTTAATATACTATCGGTTTTATCACCATTTTTTATTAGACCAGAGACCTATTTTAACATGATGCTTTTTACTGATTGCTATTTTTTTATAGTCTGTTTAGTGATCGAAAATACCAAAAATAATAGCACGAAAAGAGCCACCACTCTCTTCGGGCTATTAGCTTAATTGATTTATTTAGGCACTGGCTACAACCACAATGATATCTTCTGGTTCAATATAAACAGTGACCATCTTGGGCAAGACTCTTACATGACCATCATTTAAGACATCCACATAAATTAGCTGCTGATTTTTCGTTCGCAAGTGATAGCGAACTGTATTGCCTAAAATTTGTTTAGTTTCATAGGTCGTCAGTAAAGCTAAACTATGAGCAGATGGGCTAAATTTAATGACTTCCGGTCGGACAAAATAACGTTGATTTTCTTGAAGTGGGACATCACCATCTAGTTCTAAAATGTCTAGTTGATTGTAGTCTCCAATAAATTCGGCAACAAATTGATTTGTGGGTTGCGTATATAGCTCATGAGGTGTGGACACTTGAGCTAATTCTCCTGCCGATAAAACATGAATCCGATCACTAATCCGCATAGCCTCTTCTTGATCATGAGTTACAAAAATCATTGTGATGCCCAATTCTTGTTGAATCCGCCGAACCTCTTGCTGTAATTGTTTACGAATTCGGGCATCAAGGGCACTCAAAGGTTCATCTAATAAAAGAAGTTTAGGTTCAATTATAAGCGCCCGTGCTAAAGCAACTCGCTGTTGTTGTCCACCTGATAAACTAGTAACCTGTCTTTGACTAAATTCAGTAAGCTCGACTAACTCTAACATTCGATTAACTCGGTCAACAATCTCTTTTTTTGACACTTTTTTAACTCGCAAACCGAACGCAACATTTTCAAACGTCGTCATATTCGGGAACAAAGCGTATGATTGAAAAACCATACCAATTTGACGTTCCTTACTTAGACTATCTTGAATTTCTTGGCCATCTAGTACAATTATTCCGCCGCTTGCTTGTTCCAATCCCGCAATCGTTCGTAGTAAAGTTGATTTACCACAGCCACTCGGACCTAACAATGTAACCAATTCTCCCTTTTCTATAGATAAAGACACCCCTTTGAGTACCTCTTTTTCAGCAAATGCAACTTTCAACTTATCAATAGCTAAATAGGTCATTAAATCCCTTCCTTTAATTCATTTCTAGTGACTAAAATAACTGATGATTGAACGTATTTTTTTTGAGGAAGCGGCTGTACGCGTTGACGATGGGAGAGATAATTTATCGCTAAGCCGATCAACATTATACAGATAAAATAGAAAACCATCACCGCACTGGCTAAATGGCCATTTTCATTCATCCGTCTCAGCATGTAAATTCTAAGAGTTTCAAAACGCCCCCCTATCAATAAATTAGTTAAGACGTATTCACCAAACAAGCTAGAAAAAATCATCACACTCGACAAAACAACTCCAATTCGACTATTCGGCAAAATCACCCGTCTCACCAGAGTAAAATCACTTGCACCTAGGGTCTTACCTGCCTCCATCAATTCTTTTGTATTAATCGCTAATAAACTATTTCTAATCCCTAGATAAATGATTGGCAGTGAGCTAATAAATAACGCTCCACCTAGAACTAACAGCATAGACACCCCTAATTTCGCATAGGTCTTTAGCAAAGCTGTGACTAAAATTACCCCCGGAATAGCATAGGGCATTAAAGCCATTCCTTGCATATAACTATCTACTTTCGGAAAATATAAAACAATCGCAATCACACTTGGCACCATAATCACTAAAACCGCCAAAAGAACCATGCCCGCCAAAAATAGTGACCGAAGAACTGCCAGTCCAAAAGCACCATCTTGTGCAAGTATTTGAAACCACTCTAACGTCCAACCCTTTGGCAAGATTGTTTTCCCCCACTCCTTACTGAGTGAGTAAACTGCTGTCATAAGAAACGGAGACAAATAAAAAAGCCCAAATAAACTCAAAATTCCTTTATCGAGATAATGTTTTTTCTTCATCCTTAGCCAACCTCCTTCCGAATCTGCTTCATCACCTTTTGAGACAAGCCAATAACCACTATCATACTTATAGCAAATAGAACCGCCAACGCACTTCCAACATTAGGCTTCGCGTACACATCACCAGCCACTAACGCTGAAATACGGGTAGTGACCAAATTAATATTACTTCCAACCAATGCATAGGCTGTTTCATAGGTTCCCATTCCGTTAGCAAAAAGTATCACAAATGTCCCTGTTAAACTAGGTGTAATAAAAGGAAGCACCACTCGACGCCAGTAATAGAAAGAACTTGCACCAAACAATTCCGCACTTTCTCGCCACTCTCGCTTCACCTTTTTAATCACTGGATAAAGAAAAAGTGTTGCCAGTGGAATTTGAAAATACGTATAGGTTAAGACTAACCCCTTCCAAGAATACAAATCGAACTCAGCAAAAATCGGAAACATCAATTTCAATAGGCCTGCATTTCCCAGCATAATAATAAAACCAAATGCCAAGGGCACTCCCGCAAAATTAGCTGCTAAATTTGAAAATAGGGTCATACGTTCTTGCAGTCGTTTAGGCAATACCAACAATGCTTGGCAAAAAATTAGCGAACCAATAATCCCTATGATGCTTGAAGCGAAGGCAATTAAACTACTATTAGCAAAAGACTGATAATAATATGGATTTGTCAAACTTTGAGTATAGTTCTTCAACGTCCAGTCACTACTTCCATCTAATTGAAAACTAGAAATAGTCATATAACCTAAGGGAATTACTAAAAACAAAGCAAGCATGATTGCGAGTGGTATCAGCACCCAAAAAACTTTAGACGATCGTTTCATTCTATCACCTTTTCTAATCCCAAAATACTCGCAATTAAAGGCATCACGTCTAATTGTGAGAGTTCCTTAGCAGCCAAATTCCCCTCACTTCCTAATAAAAACAGCGGAACCTCCCGATGGGCTTTTAAACTACCGCCATGTAAGCCATACTGATCCATACCATGATCCGCCGTAACAATAATTTGATACCCCAGTGCTTGCCATGTAGGTAAAAAATACCCTAAAACACTATCTGCCATGTTAACCTTAGCCATATATTCACTTGAATTAGCCGTAAATCGATGACCAATATCATCAATATTCATCGAGTGAACGACCATAAAATCTGGCTGATACTGGAGTAAAGCATTGGCATCAGCAAACACATGACTATCAGGGTAATGATCCTCGCTATAAAAAATACCATGTTGAATAAGAGCCTCTTCTTTATGCTGAATCCGATCCGTCTTTATGTTATAAGGCGCTTGATTATACAACTCACTAAACCAATAATAACCCGCCATAGCCGTTGTACCCCCAGCTGCCTTAACTCCATCAAAAAGTGAAGGCTTTTCGGAACGTCGGATTGTTAGATTAGTATAAATCCGATTATCTACCATCGGCGTTCCCGTCATCAAGACCTCATAAAGAGGTCTTGAATTACTCGGCATTTCTGCTATCACTTTAACCAGTTGAGCCTTTTGATGTGTCACCAAGCTCATCAAAAACCCCATCTGTTCTGTCGCAGTATCATAACGACATCCATCTAATATTACTAAAATAACCTTATTTTTTAACATTAACCAGTACCTCACTCTGCCATTTTTCCGGTAATTCAATCGCTGTTTGGTCCCAAGCTTCATTTGATTTCACTGGCTGAGCTGACTTGTACTGCGTTTCATCTAATAGTTTTGCCGCAACCTCTGCGGGTAATTCAAGCTTATCACGGATTGGACGTGCGTAACCTTTTGCTAAGTTAATTTGTCCCTCATCGGATAAAATATACTCGCGCGTTAGCTTAGCCGCATTGGGATGAGGCGCATTTTTATTGATTAGCGTTGTATAGCCGCTGACGACTGACCCATCGGACGGTATTGTCACTGTGAAGCGGTCTGGATCAATTTGATCGCGATAATTTAAAGCATTGAAATCCCATAAGATCACGACATCAACTTCTCCTTTTTCCAAATTGGCTAATGACGCATCTACGGAAGATATCCGCCCATCCGTGGCTAGCTCTTTAAAATAAGTCAAACCAGGTTGGATATTTGTCTCATCCCCGCCGTTAGCAATCGCTGCAGCTAAAACTGCAAATTGGGCTTGATTTGCTTTCGTCACATCGCCAACTGCCACTTGGTACTTACCTTTTGCTAACTCCTTCCAACTAGTAGGAGCTTCTTTAACATTGTCATTATCTGTCATAAACGCAATCGTTCCCGTGTAACTTAACAACCAATGCCCCTCTTTATCCTTTGCCCACTCCGGAATCTCGTCCCAATAACTCGTTTTATACGGCAAAGTTAGTTCCTTACTTGCAGCAAGTGGTCCAAAACTAATCCCAACATCTCCTATATCTGCTGTTCCATTTTTTCCTTCAGACTCAAATTTTGCCAACTCCTCGGCACTCGACATATCTGTATCCTGATGCTTTAATCCATATTTAGTCGCTAAATCGTCCCACGTACCAACCCAGTTTGCCCAAGTATCTGGCATTCCAACACTTGCTACTTCCCCTTCTTTTTTAGCCTTTTCCGTCAGTGATTCTAAGGTTTCTTCACCTGTTGACTGCTTCTCTGCTTCGACTGCTTGTTCACTTGAACACCCTGCTAGCAACGTTAATGCCATCAAACTAATTAAACTTCCCACAACTATCTTTTTACCCCGTTTCATCTCTTCACCTCATCAGTTAGTTTGTTACCTCTTGATTGTAAAAGATGAATGTAAATAAGTCGTAAATTCTCAGTAAAAAATTCGTCATTTTTGAGTAAAGTTACCCGCAAAAAAACGCCTGATAAAATCATCAGAACGTCTCCTTAACAACTTAAACTAAACTATAATACGACGTCTTAATCCGTTCAAATAACTTCGTATAAGGTTTAATCCCTGTATAATCCTCAATCGCTTGATCTAGCCCATCTCGTATGATAGCCTCTTGTAACTGACGGGCCTCTTCATCCTCAGGATCATTGAATTTCATCGCCGCAGCAATCGCATTAGATAACGCTTTAGGGGTTTCATTGAAGGCTTCAACAAATTGTCGAGCTGGCTGAACAAAGCGATCATGCTCCCCAATTTTACGAATCGGCGAGCGCCCAACCCGTGTCACATAATCCGAGATATAGGGATTTTTAAAGCGCTCAATAATTTTATCAATATAAGCCTGATGCTCCTCGTGAGAGAATTCAAATTTTTTCTCTAAAAGAGCCCCAGTTTCCTCAAGCGCACTCCTTACAGCAAATAAAATTCGCTCGTTATGAATGGCATCTTCAATGGAAGCAATCTCCTTCATATAGCCTAAATAAGCAGTCACTGCATGTCCAGTATTAACTGTAAAGAGCTTTCGCTCAATGTATGGAGTCAAATCAGAAACTGTCAGCATCCCACTAATTTCAGGTAGCTCATGACCTTTAGGAAGCTCCACCACCCATTCACAGAAAGGCTCGACCATCACAGTCAATAAATCATCATGAGACTGATTTGGTACAATTCGGTCTACTGCCGCATTTGGAAATGTCACATAAGCTTCGACATAGTACTTAGCTTCCACTGACAAAAGTGGTAAAACAGCTTCTTTAAGAATCTGCGAGCCACCAATCATGTTTTCACAGGCAATCACCGTCAGCTCTTTATCAGATGAAATACGCTTCTCAATTCCCGCAGCAATCACTTTCGCTAGCAGTGGTAAAATAGACGGACCAACCGCCGTCGTTATGATACTCGCCTGAGCAATCGTTGAACTTAACGCCTCGTGATCGTTAACGTTATGTAGCGCAGTAACGCCTTCAATCCAAGCTGTTTCCTGTGTCTCATTTGCTAAGATCACTTGATAACGACCTTTTTCATTGATTTCTGCTACTAGCTTTTCATTGACATCAGCAAACACCACCTGATACCCAGACTGCGCCAATAACCAGCCAATAAAACCGCGCCCAATATTTCCGGCACCAAAATGAACCGCAATCTCTTTAGACATTCTCTTCCACCCCTTCAAATAACGCCAAAATTTCAGAAGCAGAGGTAGCTTGTACCATTTTTTCAACATTCTCAATCTCTGAACAGACAATCGCAATCTTGGATAATAACTCCAAATGCTGACCATCGACACCCGCAATTCCGATTAGCAATTTAACCTCATTCCCATCAAAATCAACACCTTCTGGCACTTGCAACACTACCAAGCCTGACTCGTTGATAAACTGTTTAGAACCATCCGTCCCATGAGGAATTGCCACAAAATTACCAATGAACGTCGACGTCAATTGATCACGCTCATGCATCGCATCAATATAGGACGATTCAACCAGCCCCCGCTCACAAAGAGCCAGTCCAGTCGCCTCAATCGCCTCACGCTTTGTGGCAAACTCTCGATTTAATAAAATAGCATCCGCTTGTAAATGATTCATAATAATTCCTCCTAATTGTAAGAGCTTTTTGAGCTGAAAGCAGTGACTAGCATTTAGCTCCCCACTTCAAGTCACTCAATAGCTCTTTTTTCTTTAAGTATAGTCATTCGCTAAGGTCAATAACCGTTCCACAATAAACTGGGTGATTTGTCGACTATCTCCTGATCGCAGTAAGGCTGTTATCAACTCACTTTCGATTAACAACGAACTAATCTGGCTCATCAGCTCTAGTCCCTGTTGCTCTAATTTTTCAGGTGCTAGTAATAATACAATTGTCGAAACAGTCACTTCACCCCCACCCATTGCTGGCATAGCAATAGGATTAGACAACGGAAAAATTTGGAAAATTGGTTGATTTACACTAGAATTTCGAGCATGAAATAAAGCCAATTCTGTATCCATAATACCAAAACCACTCCATTTTTCACGGACTAATAAACTTTGTAATAATGTCTCTATATCAAAGCTTGGGTCCTGTTTCAATAAAGTTGTGCAGATAGCACGTAACGTATCTTCGATTGTGGTTAACGCGTTATCAATGGGAACAACTTGAAAATTAGTCAATAAAGTAATCACTGTCGCCGTATACAGCTGACGTTTTTCTAAAAGATGAACAGCTTCCAATTTGGTCAATTGCTGTTCTTTCTCCTCACGATTTTGTTTTCGTCGATAGTAAGAGCGCTTATTTTGTAAATAAACATCAATCTGAGAGATTTCTCGTTCACTTAATATCGGGGAGACATGAAAATAATCATAAGCAACCTCTCCTAAATCAATTGTCGAAACAATCAAATCATACGAAGTTCTATCTAACTCTCTTGTCAACTCAAATAATGAAATCGTCTTTAAGGTCTTTAATTGGGGAATCGCTTGCTTCAAGCGTGTTACAAGCATTCGCGAAGTCCCAATTCCACTTGCACATACCACTAGAGCCGACAAAGAAACCTGTTCCTCCTGTTGCAAAAGTGCTGCGCCAAAATGTAGCACCAAATAACCGATTTCCTCTTCTGGAACAGACTGGTGAAGATAGAGCTCTCCCATGCTTTCCTGAACAATTACAAATAATTCCTCATAATCTCGTTTAATGGATTGAATTAGCGGATTTGTGATACTCATTTCAGCATTTAACCGACGTAAAGCTGGGCGTAAATGAGCGGTTAAACTTTTTAATAAAGAATCTGATGATAGATTGTGCCCCGTTTTTTCAGACACTTTCGCGATTAATTGAGTTGCAAGAGTGACCGCTTGAACTTGCTCATTACTGTTAAATTCGCCAACATAATTTTGAGCCTTAGCCCCACGCAAGTGCATCGTCACAAATTCCAATTCTCCTAATGGCAATTCTTCGACAGGCTGTTCTAAGCTAGTAGCCAACAATTCCTCCGCGAATTGAAACTCTGGATAACTAATCACATCTGGATTAATCAATGTTTCTTTAATAGAATTCCCTTCATTAATCCGCTGAACAGAAATCGCAACATGAATAACCAAATTGATGTAAGACTCATCTGTAATGTCGTATGAGAGACTATCTCTAATGTTTCTGAGGCTTTTTTCAACCGATTCAATGTGCACCTGTTGTGTCACATACGCAAGACGATCCTCCGTATAGTCGTCTACAAATTGATTAAAAAGAACTCGCATAAATTGTTGCTTAGGATACTTTTTCCAGAAAAGATCACTCAGCATAGCCCGCTTTTCTGTTTCACTAGCAGATAATTTAATCCCCATTCCCTTTTTCCGACTGATTAAGGACGGATTTAAATACCCCTCCTCAATCTTAGTCAAATCATTACTAATCGTGGAAACAGTCACATTCAAATCATTAGCCAAACCAATTAATTTAATTGTCTCATCAGTCTTCAATAACTCCTTCAAAATATACTGCTGACGTTCTTCTGGTGAAAAATCATTGTATGTCAAATCTAATAACTGCCATTTAAACCGCTGTTTGGCTTCCTCGGAGCCCCGAACAGATAAATACTGTTTCTCTTTTTCCACTCTTAACTCAAACAAACTCAAAGTAGCCTTGACTTCTTTCAAATCACGACGAATCGTTCGCTCACTAACCTCAAATTCCTGAGCCAAATCGGCTATATGAAGAGACTGTGGCGCCATCATGAGCTGTTCTAAAATTAATCTGGGACGAGCATTTAAATACATATCTAATTCAGACCTCCTTTTTCGACTTTTTTAACTATTTACACCTACTAATTGTTCGACTAAATCGTCATATTTATTACTATTCAAGAAATTCTCTACTGAAACATGATAGGCATTTGGTAATTTTTCTTGTGCCCGTTCTGTCAAATCCTTATGAGTCACAACAATATCTGCATCATTTGGTAATTGAGAAATCGCCGTATTAACAACCGTCAATCCTAGGCCAGCATTCTTCACTTTGTTTCTTAACACCGAAGCTCCCATCGCACTTGACCCCATCCCTGCATCACATGCAAAGACGATTTTTTTTGCCAATGATAAATCAGCTGCACTTAATGTAGAACTAGCTGAACCAGTCGGTGCCATTGTTTTACGACCTTTCAAAGAAGAGGCCTGTTCTGATGCTTCTTCAAGTGAACTAGCTGATTCTTTTGATGTCCGTAAGATTAAAACAGAAACTACAAAGGAAACAGCTGTTGCAGCAACGATTCCTGCTAATAGGCCTAAATAATTTCCCCGTGGCGCCATCGCTAAGATAGCAAAAATACTACCAGGTGAAGCTGGTGCTACTAATCCGACATTAAACAGTGAGAAAGTAAAAATCCCTGTCATACCTCCAGCTATTGCAGATAATAATAACGCTGGCTTCATTAAAATATAAGGGAAATAAATCTCATGAATCCCTCCTAAGAAATGAATGATAATCGCTCCTGGAGCTGTTTGCTTAGATGAGCCTTTGCCAAATAATGAATAAGCCAATAAAATCCCAAGTCCTGGTCCAGGGTTCGCTTCAACTAGGAAAAGAATTGATTTTCCAACTTGTGTTGCTTGCTCAATCGCAATTGGCCCAATCACACCGTGATTAATCGCATTGTTAAGGAATAATACTTTAGCCGGTTCAACAAAAACACTGACTAATGGCAACAGTGAATGATCTACTAAAAATCCAACACCTGCTGCTAAGAAAAGGTTTAGCATTTCAACTGCCGGTCCAATCGCCCCAAATGATAAAATCGCTAGAATAGCACTGAGGATTCCTGCTGAAAAATTATTGACCAACATCTCAAACCCTGCTGGAATTTTTCCTTCCACTGCTTTATCAAATTTTTTCATTAGCCACGCACCTAAAGGCCCTACTATCATGGCACCTAAAAACATTGGAATTTCAGTCCCAACAATCACTCCCATGGTAACCATCGCGCCAACGACACCACCACGCTTATCATAAATTAAACTACCACCAGTAAAACCAATTAAAATCGGCAATAAATATTTAATCGTCGGATCAACCATCGAGCCTAAAGCCTCATTAGGCGCCCATCCAGTAGGAATAAAGAGAGCTGTAATAATCCCCCATGCAATAAATGCCCCAATGTTCGGCATAATCATGCCACTTAAAAAACTACCAAATTGCTGAATCTTTACTTTAGCTCCAGACTTCTTTTCCATTATCTTTCCTCCTGATTGAAAAGTTTATTAAACGTTGTGACGGTTGATTTGCGCAAATCAAGTTATCAGGACAACCATTTGTTGTCACCCTTATTGTAAGCTGTTTGTAAGCGTAAACTCAAGCATTTGAAAAGCTAACTTTGTCCAGACTCCTTGGACAACTATTTTTACTATCTGATTATGCCTTATTTTAAACAATACCTGGCAAAAAGGAGAGTGAGACAAAAGTCTCACTCTCCTTTTTCATGTATGTTATGTGACAAATATGCTCCAAAAATCTACGCACTGCATTCCAGCCACAGTAACTTCCAAGCAGTTTACTTTCTAGAAATAAGGGATATCGAAGAAAGTTAAGCCCCTGTTAGTTAGGTATCTACTTCCTTATTAGCTGGTTGATACTTCGCGCAAATAGTTAATATCTATTTTTTTCATTCCATAAACGGCTTCTGTAACAGCAACCACTTTCGGATTATCTGAACTGAATAGCTGATCCATGTCGTCTGTGACTGTTTGCCACGCAATCCCAAATTTATCTATCATCCAGCCACACTGACTTTCTTGTCCCTCCCTTGTGACCGCCTGCCAAACTCGATCAATTTCTGCCTGATCCTCACAATAAACATAAAAAGAATTACCCATTGTAACATCAAATTGATGAGGATAATCGTTATCCATCACGATAAATGGCTGATTATGAAGTAAAATATTAGCAAATTGAACCGTTCCATCTGGATTTTTAAGAAGACTTTCTTGTTGCAACTCACCAAAGTACTCTCCCCACGCTTCAATTGCCTCCTTCGCCTGACCAAATCGTTGATTGATAAACATGATAGCTGGCGTGATTGATTCTTGACCAGCTCCTACGGTAATCTGCCACGATACGCCAAACTCATCATTGAGCCAACCAAACAATTTTCCCATCGTCTCTGCTTCCATCTCCATTAAAACAGTTCCTTTAGGCGCTAAATGATCCCAAATAGCTTGGGCTGACTCTGGTGTACTCGCTTCTACTACATACGAAATAGCCGGCGTCATGATAAATTCTGGTCCACCATTTAACAGGATAAATTCCTGATCATCAATATCGAGAGTAACTGTCAAAATGTCACCAACCTTGCCATATTCGCCTGTTTGAAAATAATTAGTCGCTTTCCGTTTAACGCTAGAAAATGTGGCCGTATAGTGCTCTATCATCTCTTCAACACGACCATCCACCCATAAACAGGGAGAAAATTTACTCATTTCTAACACTCCTTTTTTGTTCAGACTCGACACTATTGAGGCAAATTGAGCATCCAATTGACACCAAACTTATCAACTAAAATAGCATATTTCTTGGCCCAGAAGGTTGGCGCCAGCGGCAACTTAATGTCAGCATCAGGTGTTAATGCCGCATACCATTTATCAATCTCAGCCTCATTATTAGCTTGCAGAACCAACGAGACATTATCACCAAACGTCACAGTAGGCCCCATTTCTTCTGGCGCATCTGAAAACATCACTCTTGTCCCATTAATTTCTAAACTTGCATTCATAATCAGATTCGCCACTTGAGCAGGCAACTCTTGCTCACCAGCTGGCGCCTGACCAAATGTCATTTTATCCTCACAAGTAACACCAAACACATCCTCGTAAAAAGTAATTGCCTCTCCTGCTTCGCGTTTGAAAATTAAATAAACATCCATCATGTCAACCTCCATTTTTTATTTTTAGAATAACAGTTTTTCTAATTTCACACAATTATAATGTTTGTACATTAATTAGCATGATTCGGATTATCTTAATCCGCCAAACTATTCTCCTTATCAAAAAATAACCACATCCCATTATTGCTGATTTGACCTCTGTAAAACTCCTCCCATAAGAAATAGCCAAAGCTAGCTAGCATTGGCTATTTCTCTCTATTTATTCAGTGATCTAACTATGAGTGATGAAAAATGACAGTCTCTTATTATTTCAAACATGATCGATTCGTTCGTGTATGCTTTTAGCAGACATTCATCTTTCATCTGACGTTATCTAGATCGGTCATATTAGCTCAAACGACCTCTCTACCATCTGTTATTATAATAAAAATTCTCGATGCGTTCATGTACGCTTTCAACGTACATCCTTTTTTCCATCTATGTTACCTAAGTCGCTTTACCCCTCTTATATTAACAGCTTAACTTCTTAAACCGTCACTATTTTTGTTATTAATATAATAATTCTCGATGTGTTCATGTATGCTTTTAGCGTACATCCCTCTTTTCATTTTTGTTATTCAACATACTTATACGCGGCTCAAAAATCATATCAATCTCTGTTATTATTTCAAAAATTCTCGAATCATTCTTGTACGCTTTTGACGGACATCCGGTTTCATCTTATGCTGATTCAAGACAGAGGTATCAGCCAGGTTCTTTTAGTTTAGTTATATCACACTTACATGAAACTTGTCTAATTCGTAGAAAACCCAATATGAAGATAACCTCCCCCTTTTACCTGCCAATGACTGTTACAATTTAGTAGAAACAGCCATTACTCGCTGTTTCTAAATCACTAGCTCCCCTCTAAAAGGTAAGAACAAGGAAAAAATGGTAAGTTAGGGTGGTCATACTTACCTAAAAAAAGACCATCTCATCAGCTCTTAACTGATAATGACGGTCATATTGGTCTATCGAGAAAAATAACTGTAACACTGATTAACGGTCAGTTGTGAAAAGTCGCAAACAATTCCATCAGCCTCACTTAAATCCTGCTTAGTAAACGCTGGGTTTTCAAATCCTAAACACACCATCTCAGCAGCCTTAGCCGCTTTAATTCCGTTAACAGAATCCTCGATAACTAAACAATGACTAGGTCTACTAATCCCTAGTGCCGAAGCTGCTTTAAGAAAGACCTCTGGAAACGGCTTCGACCGCTCGCATTCTTCACCTGAAACTAACGCATGAAAATGCTGCTTAATCCCCAATGCACTAACTGCTTTTTCAATGTCAACTTTTGAAGAAGAGGACGCGATAGCCAAAGGAATATTAGCTTCACTTAAGCGTTCAATCAAGTTTATCACTCCGGGAATCGCCTTAATAGGCTCACTAGCCAGCATCTCGTTTCGAATCGTTTCCCCGCGAGCAATGCATGCCTCAACACTGAGCGGTAAAACGAACTCCTCTTTCATTCGACTCCACATGAAATTTAGCGTTGTACCAAATAGCTGATGATGGTACGTATCAGGCACATTAACGCCCAGCTCTCGCAACATCTGTTGTTTTGACGCAATCCAAATCGGTTCTGAATCCACAATTACCCCATCCATATCAAAGATTAATGCTTCCATACGCCACACTCCTCAAATTTGTTCTACGCCACTTTTTTGATTGCCTACCGTAGTTTGCCTAAAATTTTAAGCAACTATCGGATAAATAAGCTATCACCTCTCTTTAAGTCTAACTCAGAATTCTCTACTTTCATAGTCGTCCTTGCTAATACATGTCAAAAAATTGCCTCAACCACTACGGTTACTTATTACATGTCATCTAATCTCTCAATCCAAATTCGACTCCCAATCACGATTTCTGGATATACGCCTTTGGCTACGTGCAAAGTGCCTGGTAGTTCTGGTCGTTGAGCCCCATCAAATTTAATCGTAATATGACCTAGCTCCTGCAAATTCTTCCCCACAACAGCACCAATGGCTGTCAATTGATACTGACAGTCTCCTATGTGTAAAATCATTTCAGTATTCAGTACTTTTTCTACAGGCTCTAGCTCGATGATATAACAATAATTCTTCAAACTATCAGGCGCATGTTCACCGAATAAAATCAACATCTGCTCCTCACTAAACATCTTAGATTCAGAGCCTATTTCTTTAACTACAGTTTCATATATTTTCATTAATCCTCTCAACTTTCCACTTTTTATATCTAACTATATAAACCAAAACTAGCAATCCATGCAACAATAACACGAGGTACCCCATTTAAAAAGCGTGAATACAACACTGAAGGAACCCCGACCTCAACTGTTTCCGCCTCAGCTTCCTCTAACCCTAAACCAACTGGAATAAAGTCGCAGGCATTTTGCGTATTAATTGCAAACAGAGCAGGCAATGCTAATTGCGGCGGAATATTCCCTTTGCCAATCTCAACACCAATTAATGTGCCAATTACTTGACCAATTACAGCTCCAGGTCCCAATAATGGTGACAAAAATGGTAACGAACAGATAAAACCAATAATGATTAATCCCCAGATGTTACCAGCTAAGGGGGCCATGATTTTGGCAAACACATCGCCAATTCCAGAGCCTTGAATAATCCCGATCAACAAGGCCACAAAAGCCATGAAAGGTAAAATAGTCGTAATAACCGTTTGAACCGCTTCGCGAGCAGCTTGGTTAAAGGTCGCCACTACTTTTCCGGCCCCCATTCCAATTCGTGCGATGATACTTTGCTTGACAATGGTTTCAGTGATCTTTTTATCAGTACTGTATTTAAACTCTCGCTCTTCAGAAGGCGCTTTTTGAGGATCTTGACTTGCTGTAGCCTCAGTCGCCAAGGAAATTTGATCAGGTCCAACTGCCGAAACATAGATCTCTTCATTAATATATTTTGCTAATGGACCGCTTTTGCCAGTAGGAACGATATTGACTGTAAAAATACCTTTTTGCGGGTAAATTCCACAGCGCAACGTGCCGCCACAGTCAATAATAGCAAGGGCAATCTCATCATCTGGAATAGAGGTTTTAAAGCCATTAACTGACTCCATCCCTGTCAATTGCTCAATTTTATCAACAATTTCTGGGCGTTCTCCTCCTCCTGTAACATAGATAAACTTATGCTTCTCAGCTGTCGGAGTGATAGTCAAGGGACCACCGTAGCCACCTGAGCCTCTTTTTATGGTAATACTTCTATAATTTGTCATATTATTTTTTTCCTTGTATATTATATTTAGAGGTTTTATTCTTCCGAAATTAAAGGAAACCTCCATGAACCTGTGTTATATAAATTGATATTAACTCAAGGTATTTGAGATAATATAGCTAATGGATTGAGAGGTCTGACCGTTTCTTCCTTGAGTCGTTGAACTCGTTATCGAAAGACTGGTCCCTCTCTTCTAATCTGCTGATTGCGAATGAGTTAGATGTTGAAAGCGACGTGCTTTACTCCGTATCTAGAACAAGGTAGTGACGCGATTAGTTGAGTGGCAATCAATCCAAAATCTTATGTAGAAGGTGACTGATATGCTTTATCTTGGCATCGATATTAGTAAACGAACCCACATAGCATCTATCATGGACAGTCAAGGCCAGGTCAAATTGAAAGGTTTTTCATTTCCTAACACGACTGAGGGAGGGGCTTCGCTTTTAAAACAAGTACAGGCTTTATCTGAGTCAGCCACTGACGTGACCGTTGGTATGGAAGCGACAGGACACTATTGGTTAGCCTTGTTTTCTTTCCTATCAGAACATCACTTTATTATTCACGTCATCAATCCGATTCAGACCGATGGTTGGCGCAAAGGGACAGAAATTCGCAAACGCAAGAACGATATCATTGATTCTGTTCTCATTGCCGATTTAATTCGTTACGGTCAATTTGTTGAAACCTCACTGTCAGATGAAACACTCTTTTCCCTGAAGCAACTGACACGTTACCGCACTTACTTGGTAGGAACAGCCAGTTATTTCAAGCGAAAAATCATCGCAGTGCTTGATCAGGTCTTTCCTGAATATAATACCGTTTTCAATAAAGTCGGCATCTTTGGCAAAGCGTCTAAAGAAGTCTTACTGGAGTTCAGTCCCCCGGATGAGCTTCAAGCAGTGTCAGCTGAAACGTTAGCCAGCCTGTTAGCTGAGGCCAGCCGTCACCGCCTAGGGATTGAGAAAGCGGAACAACTCAAAAAAGTTGCGGCACACTCCTTTGGGGTGACCTTTGCCCAAGAAGCCTTTACGTTTCAACTCCGTTCAATGATTGAACAACTCAAATTTCTTGAAAAACAGATAAAAGAAGTTGAAGAAGAAATTAAAGACATTATGACCAGTCTCGATTCAGTCATTGAAACAATTCCAGGAATCGGGGCCATCAATGGGGTAACCATTTTGGGTGAGATTGGAGATATCCATAAATTTTCAAACCCGAAAAAGTTAGTAGCTTATGCGGGCATCGATGCTTCTGTCAGCCAGTCAGGACAGTTTGAAGCCACCCATAATGTCATGAGTAAGCGTGGCTCTCCTTATTTGCGCAAAGCCCTATTTTCGGCAGCACTCGCTGCTTCGCAACATGATCCCGTTCTTAAAGCTTTTTATGACAAGAAACGAGGGGAAGGAAAACATCATTTAACGGCCATTGGAGCTGTCTCAAGAAAGTTGTGTTACATCATTCATGCGCTACTCACAAAGAATGAGCCTTACGAAATTCGACTGTAATTTTTTTTTAAAAGTCATTTACGTCAGGTCTATTTAGTCTACGGTTCTTCTTTTGAACAACGTTATTAAATCTTTTTACTATTGATTGATTTTACGCTTGACATTATATAGTTAGTCTTTCTACTAAAGTTACCACTAGTTACCCAATCATTTTAGCTTCTTTACTTAGAATAATTCCTTGCTGCTTACACACAAATTTGGTCGTATAATCTGTGACAACTCCGCCGATGAAATTCATGACCAGACCGACTAATAAATAGCGAATAGCTAAATCCATTTGATTCAATCCTAAACTAGTAATCCCTTGAGCTACACCCAAATAAATAAATAATTCTCCAGGATTTATATGGGGAAATAAGCCATTACTTGTATGACAAGCTTGCGCTGTTACAGCATAATAACTTGGCTTATAATACTCAGGTAAAAAACGACCTAAAGTAAAGGACATCGGATTCCCTAGCATAAAGGTTGCCACAAAAGGTAAAATTAAATAACGTGTAAAAATATTTTTTGATGACGCGCGAGCAATTTTATTCACTCGATCCTCACCTAACATCGCAATCAAGGTATTCATTAAAACGAGTAACATCAATACCACTGGAACAATGCCTGTTACCCAACCAATAAAGGTATCCGCTCCAGTTTGAAATAAATTCATAAATCCTTCAGCAAACTTAGTAATAATTGTCATTTCTTAACACTCCTTCTTTCAATTCGTAGTAACTAGCCAGCATGCTGACCTGTCACTTGCTCATTTTCCCATCAGTCTGAGCCTTGCGTGGCGCGCGTCTTACTTTCAGCATAACCAGCTGTTTGGCTAAATTTAATTGCTCCTTTAAGGCCATAACCGGCGCTTGTTTTTGCTCAATGACCTCACCATTCATTACACGACTGTAAACCGAAACCGCATCCATAATAGTTTGTTGTGTTAACCGATTCTCTTTTGCCACACAGGGTAAATCAGGAGTTACTTCCTCTAGCATTAACCCCTCAACACCCGTCAATGGTTTAAATTTTGCTAAAACACTTATTCCCTGCATTTTGCATCCGTCAATAATCCTCCCCTGAGAATCAATTACCAGCATGACGATCGTCCCCGCTCTAAGTTTTCCAGCTTTACGACCAATTGCAACACGACCACGGCGCTTCATCTGACTATAGACAGTTGTAAAATGTTTAATCTGAATAAATCCAACAATTCCTTGAACGACATAGGCAACAACTGCAAAAATTCCGAGTAAATAAATAACAGGCATTAGTCTCTCACTCCTCTCTCATTTTTAATCCCGCAACATCTCGCTAAAAAAATCCAGTACCTCTTGTCGATTATTTAACTGACTAACAGTTGCTTTGGCTAACTCATTTTGACCTAAAGAAAAGATCAGATCATAGACTCTCATCAATAGCTTTTCTACCGTATCCGTGACATGCTCAGGTATGCCAACTAAAAAAACTAACTGAACTGTTTGACTCTCTTCTTGACGTACCTGTTTAAAAACGCCTAGATTTAAGACAATCTTTGTTCCGCCTTGATTGATGGTGTGAGGAAAGCCAATACCTTGATCAAAAATAGTGGTTTGCCTTTTTTCACGCTCTTCCCATAAAGGTAAAAAAGTCGACGATAACTTGCCCTCTTCTATCAATCCCTTTACCATCTCTTTCACATTGACTAAATAACTTTTTTTCTCATCTAAAATCGAAAAAGAAAACTCAATCAACCCATGATTCAACAGCACTTGCTCATCAATTTGCTGCCATTCTTTTAATAGCAATTTATTATCAAATAAATTCGTAATTTGAATCACCGGTATATTATCCTTCGGCTCTAAAGGCAAGGTACTAAAAATTGCCATGTAGTGACGCATGTCTTTGTCTAGATAATCTGTCTCAGAATACTGAATTAGGTCAATATCAGGTCCTAATACTTCTCTTAACTGCCGCTTTATTAAGGCAGCCGTCCCCCGACCTGAGCTACAAACAATCGCAACTTGTCGATTACCTACCAATTCCTTTTTTTTCGTCAGCGCCATTTCAAAGTAAATGGTCAAATAACTGATTTCAACCGGATTAATTGGCAGTAATAAGGTCGTCTCTAAAACACTCATTGCTACTTTAGCTAATTCGTATGAGAACGGGTATTTCACTTGAATATCATCCATAAACAAGTCGACTAACTCGACATGAAAAATCACCCGATTAAGCATAAACATCAAATGATAATTCAATAAATCAAACAGCTCATCCTTATCTAAATCCGTGATGAAATTATTTTGAACTTCCTCCATCATGCTATCAAAAATATCTCGCACACCCTGTTCATACTGGCTCATCCCTTCAGAAACCATCGCAGTTGTGCGCGTGTTGATTGGAAACGAAATAAAATCTTGATCGTATTTCCCTAAGGTTAATTGATACTCCTTTTCTAAATGCAACATGAATTCTTCCATCAAAGGCGATTGAAACTCAAAATTATTATAATACGAGATACCTTGTCTCATGGCTTGGTTTGCCAATATTCGCCTGATACTAACAGCGATAACTTTTTTAAACAACACAACTGCCGACTGATCTAACTTATAATAATTTGCTAATTTGTCAGCTAATTGGAGTGTCTCTGGTTGTAACGGAAAATCCTCACTATAATAGTCAAAGACATACTTCAACATAATCAGCCGCAAATTAAACTCAGTTCCGACAATTTTTATCCCCTTATTCGGCACCCCTTGCAAGCTGACGCCGTAATCTAACAAGTGCTCCTTAATCAGTTTAATATCTTTATTAACCGTGCCGCGACTTACCTGTAAAGCATCAGCCATATCATCAATTAATAAGAAATCAGCCTTCGTCATTAATTGCTTCAAGATGAATGCTATGCGTTTCCCTGACGAATTAAAATCAGTTTCCTGCTTCAATTTTCCACTCATAATATCCTGAAAACCCGGTACATCACTGATGATTAACTCAATGTCTTTCTTTTCTTGATTAATCACAGCAATTTCAACTAACTGTTCATTCAATAACTCACTATTCTTTTTAATTGTTTGCGTCGACATACCTGTTAACTTACTTAATTCTTCTAGTGATATACGGCGTTTTAATAATAAAATAGTTAAGATCTGATACCACTTATTCGCTAATGACAACCTGACTTCCCCCTTAGGTCTATCCTAGCCGCGAGTTTTACCCCCTGCCACATTACAAGTTACACCAGTTATATAGCTCGCTCGTTCTGATAATAAATAACAAACGAAATCAGACACCTCTATTAATTTGCCACTCCTTCCTAGAGGAGTTGTTGACGTACTACTATACCCCGCGCGTAACGCATCAACGCTGATGCCACGTGTATAAGCTAATGCGGTTTCATATGCCTCTGTCCTTAAACCAGTTTCTTCCATAATGCCCGGGGCAATTCCCACAACTCGAACATTGTATTTTCCTAGCTCTTTCGCCCAAGAGCGTGTAAAACTATTGAGTGCAGCTTTCGTTGCTGCATAACAACTTTGTCCAACAGAACCTTCCAAACCACTTTCTGAAGACATATTAATAATAACACCGGATTTTTTTTCCGCCAAGACACGTCCGACAGCTTGGGACATTAAATAAACGCCTTTTTGATTAATCGCAACCATTTGATCAAAGACCTCACCTGATAATTCATACTGACTACCAGCTACTTCTCCATCTACTAATAATCTAGGCAGATTAATTCCCGCATTATTCACGAGACCATCAATTGTTCCAAAGTGCTTAATCGTCTCATCTACCACCCATTCAACGGCTGATTGCGATGAAATGTCCGTTTCCACAAATAATAACTTTTCAGCCTGCTTGCCATTATCTTTTAAGTCAGCATTAACAACCTTCGCCCCTTGTCCTAACAAACTATCAACAATCGTCGCTCCAATACCAGATGACCCTCCTGTCACAATCACCACTTTATTATTAAGATCTAACCAGTCACTTGTCATTATTATCTTCCTCTCTACCTGTGATACTCTCAGTATAGGAAAGATGTTCCACTAAATTAATACAGTCATTTATTCACAAAAAAATATTTTAATGTATTATCTCTTTTTTTTTTATCTAAAATATCATTGACAGTTTTATAAACAGATGATAAAGTTAATAAACCGACTAAGGTCTATTAACTAAAAAGGAGAACATCTATGCGACCAAATACTAATTTCCCCATAAAACGCTTAGAAATCATCAAAATCGCTCTTGATCTATTTTTAGAAAAAGGCTATGACCAAACAAAAATTAACCACATCATGAAAGCAGCTGATCTTTCTAAAGGAGGGATGTATCATTATTTCGACTCAAAAGAAAGTATTTTAGATGCGGTTATTGAATATGCCTTAGCAGAAGAAATGTCTGATTTTGATAATCAGCTAATCGCGGCAACTACTACTTTTGATAAAATGAAAATCTTTTTGGGCAAGGCCAATTTAGATTATTCTGACTATCTAAAAAAATTCACACAATTTAAACGAACACCAGAAAGCTCAATTGTCACTTACCGAATTAAAGAAATTACAGCAAATACTGCCATTCCATATCTTCAAGTTATTCTGGAATTTGGTATTAAGGAAAACGTATTTCAGACTGATTTCCCCGACGAATTAGCTCGTGTCCTTTATCAAGCAGGTGAAGATTTATTTTACGACGTTGCTAGACTTAACGAACATGAGATTGCAGAGAGTAACTCGCGGATTCAGCGAAAAATTGAGGCCTTTAGCCAATTGCTAACCCGTAGTCTTGTTCTCACACCAGAAAATGCAACATATTTCCGGCAACTACTAGGGGAATTATTAATACCCGACAATTCAAAAAATAAGACTATCACACAAAAATCAGGAGGATCACAATGATCATTTTTATCATTAGCTTACTGCTATTACTCATACTTTTTCTATGGCTCAACAGTCCAGGAAAGCTTCCCCCTTTAAGGTCAGAAAATGGACAGGCTTATGTCAACGGTCTGGCTGACAAAGTCAAGCTAACTATTGGTGGCGTCGAACAAGGGCTCTTCATTTTAAGTGAGGACAAACGAAATCCTGTGCTCCTTTTTTTACACGGCGGACCAGGCAGTCCAGAACTGCCAATCATTTACTCAAAGGATGCAACTAATCGACTTGAAAAAGACTTTACTGTTTGCTACTGGGATCAACGAGGAGCTGGCATGTCATTGAAAAACGTATCTGAATCCTCCATGACCTTAGAACAGTTAATCGCCGATACCTTAGAGGTCACCACTTATCTAAAAGAACGCTTTAAACAAAACAAAATCTTTCTAATGGGACATTCTTGGGGGAGCTATTTAGGGGTTAAAACTATTGGCCAAAAACCGACAGATTTCTATGCTTACATCGGCATGGGGCAGCTTAGTAATCAACGCTTATCAGAAAAATTGGCTCATAATTACCTTGTCAGCCATGCCAAACAGCTGAATGATACACGCACTTTTACACGTTTGACTGCCGTTGATCCTAACGAACTGTACTTCCCTTCACTCAACTATATTATGGGAATCCGTACCTCTGCCATGAATAAGTATGGGGTCGGCATTACTCATGATAAATACTCGATGATGACCATTTTTAGACAGCTTATTTGTTTCAAAGGATATACATTGGCTGAAAAACTTAATTACTTACGTGGATCCTTGTTTTCTCTCAAACATCTTTTCCACTACACAACTGCTGATGATTTAAACGAAAGTACGAATCAGTTTGAGATTCCCTGTTATATCGTCCAAGGAAAATACGATTATCAAGTCTCCTATGAGCTAGCCAAGCAATATAGCGAAAAAATTCAAGCCCCTAAAAAAGCTTTTTTTACTTTTGACAATTCTGCCCATTCACCCATCATCGAAGAGCGTGAGAAATTTTGTCAGGTGTTACGAGAGATAAAAAAAGATACATTTAACTCAACGAATGATTAAAAAATCGACTTATACCTGCCTTAGATAGACATGTATAAGTCGATTTTTTGATTATCATACTCATTTGTTTGATGTGCTTACTCAGTTTCATCTCTCAATTGAATCGAGATTCCCGTCTCATTATCGTAAATTAATTGCTCAATCGCCTCATTCAATGTTTCCGTTTTAAAATAACCAGATTTATAAAGGCTCTCTAACAGACTTCCAATTTCATTAAGTGATATATTTACGCACAGTCCCCCTTCCCTATTATAGTTTTTTACTTAACAATAGCTCATAAGGATCTCCTATTGGAAAAAAACCACCAATAGATTCATATCCTAATTTATAATAAAGGTGTTGTGCCTTCTCACTAGCCACTGTTGAGGTCATAACCGATGAAGCATCCTCCTTTTTAGCTAGCTCCTCAAACGAGTTAATCAACGCTGTTCCATGGCCTTTATTCCGTTCCTCCTCGATAATATAAAGCATATCCATAAACGGAATTGATTCCCAAAAGTAACTAAAACGTAACCAACCGACAATTCTATCAGTTTCTACGATCAATACCCTGTTTTGAGAAATCGCCACCTCCAAGACGTTTCGCTTAATTAAATGATCTAACTTTGATAGTTCGTTCAAATGTCTCGTTGATGCAAGTTCTACCACCATCTATCACCTCTTACTCTTTAATCCCACTCAAGATAGCCTTAGCTAAACCACGAGGATTTTCCCAAGCCATCGAATGCCCTGCTTCGTCCACAATAGCCACTTCAATCCCTGTATTTGCCAATATGTTAATATCTGGATCGGCCAAGTTTTCTGCACCAAAAATGAATGTTTTAGGATCGGATAAAGCAAATAAGCTTTCTCTCCATGAAAGGGTTTGTCCGTCAATAAGCTCTTTAGATGCCACATAAGCTGCTTTCGGTAACCACTGAGAAAAACATGAGGCCCAAAGACTATTGCCAGATTGTCTGTTCGCTTCAATCATCTCATGAAAGCCTGTCTCTTCAAATTCAGCTAAGCTCATAGAGGCGATCTGTTTACTTGTAAAACCGCCGCCACTATCTAAATTAGCCTCACTTAAAATAAGAGCTTCAAGCTTGTCTTGAACTAGCCCGGCCAACGCTATCGCAACTGAGCCTCCAAAACTATGACCAAAAATAATCAGGTTCTCAAGTCCTAAATCACTAATAAAAGCCAAAAGATAACGGATATGGGACTCAATCGTATAATCAAACTCAAGTGGCTTATCACTAAATCCAGCTCCTAATAAATCGATTAAAATTCGACGATGACCTCTTAATTCCAATTGAGACGCCACCTCTGGATAATCAAATGAGCCAGCACATCCCAAGCCATGAATAAAAATAATCGGAGTTTTTTCTCCCGGAAAATCATGATATCTTAGACAGCAATCAGTCTCTTCTATTCGATACTCTTTCATTTAATAATTCCTCCCAACTCTTAATTAAATCATAACATATTGATTCACTAATAAGGAGGAGTTTTATGCTAAAACGTTCCAACTTATTTTGACATAGATACTGATCGGCTCCTCTTAAATAAGAGTCGCAGACTGCTACTTGAGAGAGCAGCAAGAAACATTACCACCACTCCCTCTCCAATAAATAGACCAGAGTGAGTCATGCTAGGGAATAAACTTTGAACGATAGCAATCGAGCCTGACGCAAATACTCCACCAGAAATAACTAATTAAAAAAAAGCTAAAAGGGCCGGCTTTGTTCACTTAGTCATTCTTAAATAGCTCCATATTTTTTTCATTCTTTTTTGTCACGATCAATTCCTCCATCCAATTTCTTTATAATAAATTAATAGCCCATTAACAGTTCTTAGTTTCATGCAAAAAAGCTATATGACGACTTATATTGTCATCATACAGCTTTTTTCACTAGCGAGCTAATGCTTAATTGATTATAGTCCTATCCCTCAAAAGCCTCCCTAATTCACTTGATTAATTCCTTTACAACAGGCGTTTGAAGTCTCTTTTGCTCATACCGGCACACAATTAGTTTTAACTTCAGGTTTTAAAAGATAAACCGTAACGAATCAGACACTCTACTAATAACAGCTCCAACATGATTGTCAACTAAAGAAAAAACATTCAATTAGTAATTAAATTATACCAAGTTATTGCCGTCATTCCAAACTTCAAAAAAAAAGCCATGACATAAGTCACAGCTTCTTTACTTATTAAATTACATTCTTACTGCAAAATCTGGTGCAAAGTAAGCTGATGAACCGTAAGTAACGTTTTGACCTGAGGTCGGTGCGTGAATGTAGTTACCGCCTCCTGTAGAAATCGCTACGTGATAAGTATTACCTCTGCTACCCCAGAATAGTAAGTCGCCTGCTACTGCTTGAGAAACAGAGATTTGTGTGCCCGCACTTTCTTGAGGAACTGTCCATCCACCAATTTCTCTTCCAGCTGCTACACGGTAAACATATGAAGTAAAACCAGAACAGTCAAACGAATCTGGGCCTTTTGCTCCCCATACATATGGTTTACCAATATGCTTAGCTGCCTCAGCAAGAATTGCTGCTCCAGTACCACTTGATGCTGGCGGTGTAGGAGTTGGTGTCGTCACCGGAGGAGTCACAGGATCTGGTGTCGGAGTTGCCGGTGTCTCTGGAGTTGGTGCCACTGGCGTATCCGGTGTTGTTGGCGTTTCTGGTGTCGTAGGTGCGACTGGTGTAGCGGGAGCTTCTGGCGTTACCGGTGTTTCTGGTGTCGCAGGAGCCTCTGGTGTTGCTGGTGTTTCTACAGCTGGCGCTTTAGCCGCTTGTTCCTGTTCCTTAGCTTGACGAGCTTCTTCAGCCTTTGCTGCAGCGGCTTGTTCTTCAGCCAACTTAGCCAAACGAGCTTGTTCAGCACGAGCAGCTTCAGCTTCAGCTTTTTCTTGTAAGAAACCAGCTTTTTTATCTTCTTCAGTTGAACGCTCAGCAGAAATTTCACTTACTAAAGCTTGTTGTTGTAATTCTTGATCGACTAACTGCCCTTTTTGACCTTCTAATTCAGCAGCTGTTTCATTCAACTCTTTAACTTTAGCTTCAGTTTCAGCTTTTTTAGTTTCAACAGCTTTCTTATCACTTTCTTGTTGTTTCATCATGTCATTGCTTGCCTTAACTAGCTTTGTGGCAGAGACAACACGCGTAACAGCATCAGAAATTGAATCTGCTGATAAAACAGCATCAATATAATTATTAGCTTTTCCGTCTACTTGAACAGAACGAGCTTGTTCTTTAATACTAGCATCGCGCTTTTCGATTTTTTCCGTTAAGCCTTCAATGTCAGTTCCTAACTTAGAAATATCTTCGTTTAGCGCTACTTGCTGTTCTTGTAAACTAGCAGCTTGCGTCTTAATCTCTTCAATAGATGTTCTTACTGTTTCTAATTGTGCACTTGCAGTTGCTTCTTGACTGTTTAGCTCACTTATTTTATTTTCAGATTGTTGAATTTTAGTATCGAACTCATCTGCTACTGCTGCAGCCGGTAAAGCGACTGGGCCTAACAAAATCGAACTTACCATTAATGTTGCTATGATGCGTTTTTTCACTGGTCATTCCCCCGACTTTTTTTAATTGCTTTATTTCTTTTCTTAAGCACTGAATGAATTGTAACATATTTACATGTCAACGAGATGAAAGCTACATTACAAAAATAATTCATGCTCATTAGATGACTTTTTTTATGTGACAGATTGTTATTTATTCGATCTGTTTCTAGAGCGAGAAGAGTATCCGACTAGTCTCTTACAAAAAAAGATCATCTTTATTTCTGCTATAAGTTACCTGATTGTTACATAAGATCATAACGAGAAAAATGAAGCCACTAAATTTCGTTAATCCCCCACCTCCTTAATCCTATATAAAAAAATAAAAAACACAAACTGATGTTATCTTAGCGGCGAATCAAAGTCAAGAAATTGCATCGACAGCTCCTATGATTTACTCTACTGCTAGATAACTATCTTTTACCGTAGTAACCGTTTTGGTTAACTTAATTTTCATATATGAAAATTTTTTCTGCAATTAACCTCTCTATGTTATAGTGAAGTTGCTATCAACGTCACCTCTTAAGGAGACCCTTTACCCTGTATTCCCCAATATATAAGTGATAGCAAGTAACCAGACAACCTTTCTTGTCTGGTTTTTTACTTTAAGTAAGAACAAAAAAAGCGACACAATCATCAATTTGTAGTTGATGACTGTGTCGCTTTTAACATTTTTCTATAACTCTGAATCTAAACCATCTTGTTTCTTTTTAAAGATGTAGTATACAAGAACCATCATCAAACCAGACAATGACGCCATAAAGCTGTTCTCAGCTTGACCTGTTTTAGGTAATTGAGCTTTAGCTGTCTTGATTGTTTTAGTTTTTGTAGTTGCCTTTTTAGTACTTAGATTAGTTAACGGTTGATCTTTTGCTGGTTTATCCGTTGAACCAATCGGTGCTTTAGGGTCATCAGCTTTTTTCGCTTTAACTGTTAACGTAATTGTTTCTTCATCAGTTTCAGGTGTTAGAGCACGTTGCATTAAAATAGACTCATTAGTAGCAGTAAATTTAATTTGGTGAACACCCTCTTCAACTAATTTACTACCTAAAGTTGTCACTTGAATTCCTTCGCCTAAGATTTCAAAACTAATCTTAGTAGCATTTTCTGCTGTTGCCCATGCTAAAATCATTTCTTTTGTTAGTTTATCGCCAACATACATTGTTTGATTTTTAACAGTAAGTTTTGGAAGTGCTAATTTGGGCTCTTGAACTGTCAACGTAATTGATTTAGTTGTCGTATTCCCCGCACTATTAGTGTATGAATACTCGATTGTGTAAACACCCGCTTTTGTCGTATCAATCGAACCTTCGATAACTTTATAAGATGTTACAGCTAGATTATCGCCATCTACAGGGTCACTTGCTGTTGCCCAACCTAAAATAGTCTCTTTTGTTACAACATCACCAACTGTAACAGTTTGATTTTCAGCATTAATCGTTGCTTTTCTTTCCTTAACAGTAAGAGTAATACTTGTAGTAGCAGTATTATTAGCAGAGTTAGTCACAGTATAATTAATCGTATATACCTTTGGAAGAGCCGTATCAATTGAACTTACACCACCATCAATAGTGTATGTAACAGTTAAATCAGTAGCACTGTCAACAGTATCTGAAGCTGTCGCCCATGATTTAATCATTGCATCTGTAACTGCTTCTCCTTGGAATACTTCTTGATTAGTTGCAACAATTGTTGGTTTTCTCTCAATTACTGTCACAGTAATTGACACAGTTTTAATGTCACCAAGTGAGTTAGTCACAGTATATTCAACTGTATAAATACCACCAGCATTAGTTGTATCAATTGAACTTCCAGCACCACTAACTGTATAAGTAATAGTCAAATCTTCTGGTTTATCAACTGAATCAGACGCTGTTGCCCATGATTTAATCATTGCATCTGTAACCACTTGCCCTTGATCAACTGTTTGATCTTCTGCTGTAATAGTCAATTCTCTTGCTTTCACTGTCACATTAACTGTTACAGAATCAACAACGCCACTTGCAGTTTTTGCTGAATAAGTGATTGGGTACACACCTGGAGTTGTAGTATCTACAGTCCCACTATATGAAATCCCCATATCATAGCCTTCTTCACCATACTTCTTCAAGGCCTTAGTTGAACCATCAGCCATAACTTCAGAAGCTGTTACGTGAGCATATGGATCAAAGGTTTCACCAACAAATAGCTCAGTGCCTGAAGCCGATAAGTTTAATCCTTTAAGAACTGTAATAGTAACTGTTGTTTCAGTTGTTGTATTATATTCGTGTGAATAAACGACGATAGAAATTTTGTATTTCCCTGTCTCTCCACCACCAGTAGTCCCATTTGTTATAATATCATACTCTGAAGGAGAAGCTGTGCTACCATCTGGATTTTTTACAGATAAACGTTTGTTAATTTCAGCAACAATATCACCATTTTGAGCAATCGTAAAATCTGGAATAGACACACTTAAGGTGCCGATATTATCTTCTACTACAATAACATCAATTGTTCTTGTCGTCTTAGGACCATTAGCTACTGAGTCAACCTCATAAGTCACTTTATAAGGAGTGGTCGTCGTTGCAACAGCCGTATTAACATTATTACTAGTTACTTTAATTCTACTAGAAACATCAACTCCTTTATCATCATAAGCAAAAACGCCCTCTAATGGTTGAAAAGTTGAACCTTTTTTTATCATTTTTTGCGGCGCAACTGAAAGTGTTGGTGCTCCTACACCACTACTCTCACCTGGAATATGACCTACTTCTCCATCCTTCATAGGCACAGCAGAATCATCTGTTGGCGCTACTTCTGGCGTTGCCGGTTTTACTTCTGGTGTCGGTACTACTTCTGGTGTTACTGGTTTTACTTCTGGTGTTGGCGCCACTTCGGGCGTTGTTGGTTTTACTTCCGGTGTCGGTACTACCTCTGGTGTTGTTGGTTTTACCTCAGGTGCGACTGGTGCTGCTTCTGGTGTTGTTGGTACTACTTCTGGCGCAACAGGAGCTTCTTCTGCATTAGTATTATCAGCTTTTGTCCCTTCTGCAACTGCTGCTTTTTCAGCTGGCACTTCTGCAGCAACAGCTAAGTGAGCATTTAAAAAGGTTGGTGCAAGTAACGTGACCAACGTTAATTTGATAAGTGTCTTATTTTTCATTACAACTCTCCTCAGATTTTAATAGAACCTTATTTGAAAGGTATGCTCTATATTATAATGTATTACGCCCCATTTTTAAACCATTTTATGTCATAAATCGATCATTTTTTCATTAATATAGATAGATATTAGAATGTTTAAGGTATTACATATACGTTCATTTATAATCACTAAACGAATTATAAAGATTTTAATTATAAAGATAATTTCCGAAAAACCTGTTCGATAATCTGTGCGTTTATTGTGGATAAAAAAACTTATTAGAAATTAATTTATTTTTTAATATCTCATAAAGCTATTGCGAACTTTTCTTTAGTTCTGCCTTCAAATTAATTTCTCCTATTCAACAAAAAAATCGAGCTTGGGACATAAGTCTAAACGAAAAATCCAGATACCAGTCAAATTGATTGGCATCTGGATTATTTTGTTGTACAAAAATAAGAACACTTTTGCTAAAATAAAAGTAACCAAACAAA